>DASZUW010000467.1:0-7227 GCA_035547475.1 Solirubrobacterales bacterium | reverse complement strand
AGCAGGCGCGTCCGCCGATCGCCGCCCGCCGCCTGTTTTTCGGCCGCGATGCGTTCTTCCCGGCGTTTCTCCCTGTCGCGCTGGTTACTCATCAGTCCTCCGTGTCGTTTTCGTGCGAAATCGGTACCGCTCTGCGCCCTGCGACCCTAGTCGTCCTCAGCCCGGCCGTGCTCAGCCGTCTTCGGCGATCGGTCGCGCGGTCGCGCCTCCCCTGCCGCCGCCGATCACGTTGCCGCCCTCGGGCGTGCCGACGTAGCCGAGCAGCCGCGTCACGTTCAGCAGGAAGCAGATCGTCATCAGGATGGCGTTGGCGACGCACCACTGGCAGATCGCTTCGATCTTCCAGATCTCCAGGTAGGTCAGGTAGATGCTGAAGCCGAAGCCGCCGAGCGTGAACAGGAAGCCGCCCAGGCGCGCGTAATCGTTGCCGAACAGCACCGTGCCGAGGATCAGGACCCAGCCGATGATGCCGAAGACCGCGACGTTGATCCCGGCGATGTGGGAGTAGGAGCTCTTGGCGACGGTCTCGCAGCCGTGCCCACCCGCGAGGCAGGTCGGCGCCCCCGAGGTCGAGTCCGAGATCAGGATGTAGGTGGCCACGCAGATGCCCAGCACGCCGACGAAGGCGATCGCGCTCCGAAGAATTCGTTCACTCGGGAAGCTCATACCAATCCTCTAGCTGGATAGTGCCACGTTTGGCTCAAGGGCGAATAAGGAAATCTCCCGTGAGAGGCGCCCGCCCTGCCAGGCCAGCGGCGACTGCCCCACATCCTCGCTGATCAGGCGGGCCCGCGGCAAGGCCTCGGCGTAGGCCTGGGCGACCGCGTACGGATGGCCGGGGTCGGCCTCGTCGTGGGAGGCGACGACCAGGGCCGGGACGTCGAGCCGCGCGAGGTCCGCGAGCGACCCGAACGGCCGCGAGGCGGGCGTCTCGCGCAGCGCCCGCGCCATCTCGCCGAGATTTCGGTGCAGTTCCATGCGCTGCCTGCTCGCTTTCGCGACCGAGTCGCGCCACGGCTCCGCGACCCCGCTCTCGCGCATCAGGTACTCGACGAAACCGTCGATCCCGCGCGCCTCGAGCGCGGCCGCCAGGCCGTCCCAGTAGGCGAGCGCCGAGTCCGCGATCTCCCCCGTGTAGGTCGGCCCGGCGACGACGAGCCCGCTGAGGCGCTCCGGGTGCGCGAGCGCGTAGCCGACCGCGGTGTGGGCGCCCATCGAGTGCCCACCGAGGAGGAAGCGGCCCTCGCCGACCTCCGCCTCGACGACCCGCTCGAGGTCGGCGATCAGCTCCGGGTATCCATAACTCTGCCCGGCCGGCGCCGGGTCGGACTCGCCGTGCCCGCGCGCGTCGTAGGTGATGACGCGGTGCCCCTCGCGCTCGAGGAAGCGCGAGCCGTGGACGACGTAGCGGCGGCTCGCCGTCAGCCCGTGGCAGAGGACGATCGGCGTCCCCTCGCCCGCCGCGGAGCCGCGCAGCACCGGCGCCGGGCCGACCGCGAACTCGGCACCCGCGGGGGCGGCCATCAGCCGACCCCCGCCACCGCGCGCTCCAGGTCGGCGACCGACTCGTAGGTGAGCCCGGCCAGGCTCACCTTGCGGTAGCCGATCCGCCCCTCCTCGTCGACGACGAAGATCGAGCGCCGGATGAGCGGCCCGGCCGCGACCCCGTAGGCCTTGGCGACCGCCTTGTCCTCGTCGGCCAGCAGCGGCACGTTCAGGCGCTTCTCCTCGGTGAAGCGCTCGTGCGAGTCGACCGACTGAGGAGAGATGCCGAGGACGTCGGCGCCGAGCTTGT
The DNA here is from genome assembly GCA_035547475.1 of Solirubrobacterales bacterium. Lineage (GTDB taxonomy): Bacteria > Actinomycetota > Thermoleophilia > Solirubrobacterales > 70-9 > VAYN01. Next base: position 5,432 of record DASZUW010000467.1, on the reverse strand, counting down.
CCAGGCGCTCGCCTTCGTCCCGGTAGGAGCAGAACTGTTTCGTGCAGACGGCGGTGAAGTCGCCGGGGTAGAAGGCGAGGACGACCTTGCGGCCGCGGTAGTCGGCCAGGCGGTACGTGCGCCCACCCGTCCCGGGAAGCTCGAACTCCGGCGCCATGTCCCCGACGTCGACCTTGGCCACTGCCAGAGCTTACGGAGCGGGACCTACCCGCGTTCGATCGTCATCTTTTCGATCACCACGGGCTGGGTCGGTTTTTCTTCCGGACCGCCGAGTTCGCCGATCCGTTCGACCACGTCGAGGCCTTTGGTGACCCGGCCCGCCAGCGCGTATTCGGGCGGCAGCGTTTCGCCCTGCGGGCCGCTGACCACGTAGAACTGGCTGCCCGCGGCGCCGGAGGGCGCTTCGGCGGTCTTCGCCATCGCCACGGTGCCGAGCGTGTATTTCAGGTTCTTCGGCGGCGCTTCGACCACTTCGTAGCCCGGGCCGCCGGTCCCGGTGCCGGTCGGATCGCCGCCCTGGATGACGAATTCGGGGACGATCCGGTGGAAGGTAAGGTCGTCGTAGAAGCCTTCTTCGGCGAGGTAGGCGAAGGAGTTGGCGATCGTCGGCGCTTCCTTGGTCGCGAGCGCGATGTCGAAGGTGCCGCAGTTCGTCTCGACGATCGCGGTGACCTTTTCCCCCTTCTTCGTCGTCATCTTCGGCTTCGGCAGGCTCTCTTTGCGCGGCTTCGGCTGTTCGACCTTGGTGCACCCGTTCGCGCCCTTGCCTTCCTTGCCGCCCTTTTCCTTGCTCGCGGTGGTCTTCGTTTCCTCGCTGGAGCTGCCGCCGCCGCTGCGCGAGACGACGATGATCCCGACGATCACGATTGCCAGGAGCGCGAATCCGCCCAGGATGTACCACCGTTTGTCGAACTGGTCCCCACCCATTCGGTCCAGCAGGGTAGAGCAATTACGATCGATGCGATGTCGAGCCTCCCGCCGTTGACGCCGCTGGCCGCCGCGGTGCTCCACGTCGGCAGGCCCGAGCGGGTGCTCCAGCTGGCCTGCCGGGACGGCGAGGCGGCGCTGTTTTTGGCCCGCGAGTTCCCGACCGCGCGGGTGCGCGGGATCGACGCCGACGCCGAGGCGGTCGCCGCCGCCGCACAGCGGGTCGGCCTCGACCCGGAGGGGCGGGTCGCCTTCAAGGTCGGCGGCCCGCGGCGGATCCCCTACCCGGAGGACAACTTCGACCTCGTCTCGGCCCTCGACGCGCGCCCCACGCCCGGCGAGCTGGCCCGCGTCCTGCGCCCCGGCGGTCACCTGATCCTCGCCGCGACCCACGGCGCGGCCACCGGGCACGGGCTGTCGGGGTGGCTCCTCGCGCGTGGACTGCGGGCGCGCGGCTTCGCGGAGGTCGCCGCCGAGGCGGCCGGCTCCGGCAGCTTCGCGGTCATGCGGCTCGCCGGGCGCGGCTGAGGGGCCGCCGAGGCCGGATGGTCACTTAGGCTGAGCGGGATGGCGGCAGGCCAAGAGGAGGCGGGCGTGGGGACGGACGCGACGGAGGCGGCGGGCGAGGCCCGGCCGGACCCCGCGCGCGGCGACGAGGCCCGGCCGCTCGCGTTGCTCGTCAACCCCTCCTCCGGCGGCGGGCGCGCGACGGCGCTCCTGCCGCGGATCGAGGCCGTCCTCGACGAGCGCCGCGTCCCCTTCCGCGCCGTGCGCACCAAGAGCCTCGAGCACGGTGTCGCCGAGGCGCTCCTCGCGGTCGAGGCGGGCGAGGTGCCGGTGGTCGTGAGCGGGGACGGGATGGTCGGCGCGATCGGCGGCGCGATGGCGGGCGCCGCGACGCCGCTCGGGATCGTCCCCGTCGGCCGCGGCAACGACCTGGCGCGCGTGCTGGGGATCCCGACCGAGCCGGAGGCGGCGCTCGACGTCGTCCTCGCCGGCCAGGCGCGGGTGATCGACGTCGGCGAGGCGAACGGCCGGCGCTTCCTCGGCATCGCCAGCGCGGGCTTCGACTCCGACGCCAACCGCATCGCCAACGAGAGCCGCCTGCGCGGGAACCTCGTCTACGCCTACGCGGCGCTGCGCGCGCTCGTCGCCTGGAAGCCCGCCCGCTTCACGATCGCGATCGGCGGGCAGCGCACGCGCATCGAGGGCTACTCGGTCGTCGTCGCCAACAACAGCGCCTACGGCGGCGGCATGTACGTCGCCCCGGACGCCGCGCTCGACGACGGCGAATTCGACGTGGTGACGATCGAGAAGGTCGGCAAGCTGCGCTTCGTAAGTAACCTGCCGAAGGTGTTCAAGGGCACCCACGTCCACAACGACGAGGTGCGCGTCGTCCGCGCCTCGCGCCTCACGCTCAGCGCCAGCCGCCCCTTCGCCGTGTACGCCGACGGCGAGCACCTGACCGACCTCCCCGCCGACCTGCGCGTGATCCCGCGCGCCCTGCGCGTGCTGGTCCCGCCGGCCGCTTGAGGGCGGCGGTGGCGAGCGGGCGAGCGGGCCGCGGCGGGCCCGGCTTCGGGACCAAGCGCGCGCTGGCGCGGGCGATCGGCGCGGCGAGCAGGCGCAGCGGGCGCGGCGGCGGCACGACGCTGCCGGGACGGGTGCTGCTGCGGCTGGAGCCGGAGGCGATCGCGAGGCTCGGCGCCGGGCTCAGCGGCGGCTCGACGATCGTCTCGGCGACCAACGGCAAGACGACGACGGCGGGGATGATCGCCGCGGTCCTCACCGCGGAGGGCCGCCGGCCCGTGCACAACCGGGCGGGGTCGAACATGACCTGGGGCGTGGCGACGGCGCTGCTCGAGCAGCGCGGCTCCGAGGGGCTCTTCGAGGTCGACGAGGCGTGGCTGCCGCGCGTTGCCCAGCAGCTGCGCCCGCGGCTGATCGTCCTCGGCAACCTCTTCCGCGACCAGCTCGACCGCTACGGGGAGATGGAGGCGCTGGCGGAGGAGTGGGCGAAGGCGCTCGCCGCGGCGCCCGCCGGGACCGGCCTCGCGCTGAACGCCGACGACCCGCTGATCGCCGACCTCGGTCGCGACCCCGACACCGAGCGCCCCCGCGAGGGCACCCTCTACTTCGGCATCGAGGACCACTCCCAGGCCCTGCCGGAGCTCCAGCATGCCTTCGACGCCAAGCACTGCCGCCGCTGTGGGCACCCGTATGCCTACGAGGTCGCCTTCGTCGGCCACCTGGGCCACTACTCGTGCCCGAACTGCGGCGCGCAGCGGCCGCGGCCCGACGTGGCGGCGACGCGGATCGAGCTGCGCGGCATGGAGGGGTCGACGGCGACCGTGAGGGTGCCGGGCGGCGAGATCGAGGTCGAGCTCCCGCTCCCCGGTCTCTACAACGTCTACAACGCGCTGGCGGCGATCGCCGCGGCGCTGAAGCTGGGCGTCGAGGCCGGGCGCGTCGCCGCGGCGCTGCGCGACATGCGCGCCGCCTTCGGCCGCGTGGAGACGATCGGGGTTGGCGCCGGGCAGGTCTCCATCCTCCTGATCAAGAACCCGGCGGGCGCCAACGAGGTCCTGCGCACGCTCGGGCTCGAGGCCGCCGACGACGGCGAGGGGCTCGACCTCTGGGTGGCGCTGAACGACCGGATCGCCGACGGGCGCGACGTGTCCTGGGTCTGGGACGCCGATTTCGAGGTGCTGAGCGGCGCGGTGCGGCGCGTCACCTGCGCCGGGACGCGGGCGGCGGAGATGGCGCTGCGGCTGAAGTACGCGGGCTGGCCGGAGGACCGGATCGCGGTCGAGCCCGACATCGCCGCCTCGCTGGACGCCGCGGTCGCCGCCGCGTCGGGGCGGCTCTTCGCCCTCCCCACCTATACCGCGCTGCTGGAGCTGCGCCGGCTGCTGGCCGAGCGCGGGCTGGCGAAGGAGTTCTGGCGGTGAAGGGGAGGTCCGCTTGAGCGCGTCGACCTCGGAGGCGGCGATCTGGCACGACGTCGAGTGCGGCTCCTACGCCGCCGACCTGCGCGTCTGGGACGAGCTCGCCGACCGTTGCGGGGACCCGATCCTGGAGCTCGGCGCCGGCACCGGCCGGCTCGCGATCCACCTCGCGCGGCGCGGCCACCGGGTGATCGGCCTCGACCACGACCCGGCGCTGATCGCCGCCCAGCGCGAGCGCGCCGCAGGGCTCCCGGTCACGCCGCTGCTCGCCGACGCGCGCGGCTTCGAGCTCCCCGAGGCGGTGGCGCTGGCGCTCGCCCCGATGCAGCTCCTGCAGATGCTGGCCGACCGCGCCGAGCGCCTCGCCTGCCTCGACTCGGTCGCCGCCCAGCTCCTGCCGGGCGGCCGCCTCGCCGCGGCGATGGTCGAGGGCATGCCCGAGCCCGAGGAGGGCGAACCGCTCCTCCCCGACGTGCGCGAGGTCGACGGCTGGGTCTACTCGAGCCTGCCGCTCACGGCCACGGTCGGTCCCCAGCACATCGTCGTCCGCCGCCTGCGCCAGAAGGTCTCGCCGGCGGGGGAGCTCACCGACCTCCCCGACCAGGTGACGATCTGCACCCTCACCGCCGACGCGCTCGAGGCCGAGGCCGCCGAGGTCGGCCTGGTGGCGATCGAACGCCTCTACATCGAACCGACCCCCGACCACGTCGGCTCGACCGTCGTCGTCCTCGGAGGGGAGGAGTGATGGAGCTTCGCGTCCTCAGCCTCTACCCCGACCAGATGAACATCTACGCCGACCGCGGCAACATCCTCTTCCTGCGGCGCCGCTGCGAGTGGCGCGGCATCGGCTTCGCCTGGCAGGGTGCCGGGCCGGGCGACTCGGTCGACCCCGCCGCCCACGACCTCTTCTACGTCGGCGGCGGCCAGGACCGCGACCAGCGCTTCGTCGCCGCCGACATGGTCGAGACCAAGCGCGCCGCCCTGGCCGCGGCGGTCGACGACGGCGCCGTCCTCCTCGCCGTCTGCGGCGGCTACCAGCTCCTCGGCCACAGCTACGAGCTGGGCCACGAGACCCTCCCCGGCCTCGGCCTCGCCGACCTGCGCACCGTCCGCGAGGCGGCCCCCCGCCTCATCGGCAACGTCGCGATCGAGACCGACCTCGGCGGCCCCAAACGCATCGTGGCTGGCTTCGAGAACCACGGCGGCCGCACCTACCTCGGCCCCGACGCCCGCCCCCTCGGCCGCGTCCTCAAGGGCCACGGCAACAACGGCACCGACGCCCACGAGGGCATCTGGCGCGCCAACCTGATCGGCACCTACCTCCACGGCCCCCTCCTCCCCAAGAACGCCTGGCTGGCCGACCACCTCATCTCCCTCGCCTTGGAGCGCCGCTACGGCTCGCGGCCGGACCTGGAGCCCCTACCCGACGACCTCGAGCGCGCCGCCGAAGCGACCGCGCGGGCCGCCGCGGGCGTTTAGGAAGCCGGCGCGGCCGAGGACGGTCAAGGGACGCGGCCCTCTCGGCCACGGCCCGGGTCTTCTGTGGCCGTGGCCGAG
>DASZUW010000466.1:0-5815 GCA_035547475.1 Solirubrobacterales bacterium | reverse complement strand
GCGCCAGCTTCACCGCCCCCCGAACCCCCGCCCCCGGGCGCCAGCTAGTCTGCGCCGCTTGAGCCGGCCGTTCATCCTCGCCCAGATCAGCGACCTGCACCTCGGTGAGCCCGCGATCGGCGGGGCCAAGCCGAAGAGGTGCCTGCGGGAGGTGATCGCGGCGATCGAGGCGCGGCCCGACCCGGTCGACGCGGTGCTCGTCACCGGCGACATCGCGGAGCACGGGGACCGGAAGGAGTACGCGCTCGCGGGCGAGCTGATCGGGGCGCTCGGCGTCCCGTTCTACGTCCTGCCCGGCAACAAGGACGATCGGGCGACGATGCGGAGGGCCTTCGACCTGCCCGGAGAGGGGAAGGCGCCGCTCGACTACGCCGTCGACCTCGGGGCACTCCGCCTCGTCGTCGTCGACTCGACGATCCCGGGCGAGGACCGCGGCGACTTCTCTTCCGCGCAGCTGGAGTGGCTGGACGCGGAGCTCCGCGGCGCGCCCGCGCAGCCGACGATCGTCGCCATGCACCAGCCACCGCTCGTCACCGGCATGGCCGACTGGGACGGGGTGATCATGAGTGCCGCCGACCGGGCTGCCCTCGCCACGGTGATCGAGCGCCACCCGCAGGTCCGCGCCCTCGTCGGCGGCCACCTCCACCGCATCGCCGCCGGCGCGCTCGCGGGCCGTCCGGTCGTCGTCGCACCGAGCACCTTCGTCCAGGCCCGCCCGAGCTTCGGGGCGGAAAAGGTGAAGCTCCGCGACCACTTCCGCGGCTTCCTCCTCCACGTGCTGCGCGACGGGGAGCTCTCGACCCAGGTCGAAATCCTCGCATCGTTCTGAGGGATTCCCGCAGAGCCAGCGCGCTGGGTAGCCTGCGCCGGACGACCCGCCTTGGTCGCGGGCCTGGGGCCGCGATGACCGCGCCCCGTGCCGGCGCTAGCCGAGCACGCGCTCGGTCAGCAGCTCCACGTAGCGGTCCTCGTCCGGGAACGGGAAGCCGGGCATCGCCGAGGCGACGGCGGCGCGGCCGTGGAGCGCCATCCAGAGGATGACCCCGTAGTCGAAGGCGTCCTCGGCGGGGACGCCACAACGGCGGACGACGGCGACGAGGCTCTCGAAGACGTCCATGCCGAGCTTCGGCTCGTCGTCCCCGGGCTCCGGCGTGATGTGGCGCTGGAAGAGGACCGCGTAATGGCCGGGACGCTCGCGGGCGAAGCGCAGGTAGGCGTGGCCCATCGCGACGAGCTGATCGCGCGCCGCGGCCCCGGCCGCCTCCCCCGCGGCGCACATAGCCGCGCCGAGCTCGGCGAAGCATTCTTCGGAGACCGCGCGGAAGAGCTCCTCGCGGTTCTCGAAGTGGAGGTAGAGGGCGGTCGGGCTGACCCTGGCGCGGCGGGTGACCGCGCGCACGGAGACGTCCTCGGGGTCCTCGCTCTCGGCGAGCAGCTCGGTCGCGGCCTCGAGCAGCGTCGCCCGCAGCCGGTCGCCCTCGCCGCGCGCGTTGCGCTCGCGCCGCTCGCCCGCCGCGGCGCCCCCGGCCTCCGGGGCCGGAACCTTCACATCTGAGTTGACATCGTTCATTTACGGTGTAAACCTACCTTCCCGAACGGCCGCCAGCAAGGGCTGTTCCTTAGGGCGTCCAGAGCGCCAAAAAGGAACAGCTGGAGAGGAGCCCTCCGTGTCCCAGCGCCTCGCAAGCATCGCAACCGCCCATCCCCGGCGCTTCGGCCTCGTCGCCCTGCTGACCTTCCTCGTCGTCGCGGTGATCGGCGGCGCGGCGCCGGGGAGCTTCGACGTCTCGCGCGCCTTCGTCGACCCCGGTTCCGACTCGACCCACGCCCGCGACCAGATCGAAGCGGCGAGCGGGCAGACCGCCGAGCCGGCGCTGGTGGTGCTGGTCGACGCGCCGCCCCGCAGCGCCAAGGTGGCGCGCGTGGTCCGCCGGCTCGAGGCCGAACCGGGCGTCGGTCGCGTCACCCGCCCCGTGCCCGGCTCGCCACTCGTCTCCCGCGACGGCCGCAAGAGCATCGTCGCCGCGACGATCAGCTCCGCGGCCTCCGAAGCGGACGTCGCCGAACGCCTGCAGGAATTCGACGAGCCCGGCGTCGAGCTCGGCGGCAACGCGGTCGCCCAGGCGCAGGTGGGCGAACAGGCGACGAGCGACCTGGCGACGGCCGAGCTCATCGCCTTCCCGCTGCTCGCCCTGCTCACCTTCCTCTTCTTCCGCGGCGTCGCGGCGCTCCTCCCGCTGGCGGTCGGGGCGACGACGGTCCTCGGCGCCTTCGCCGTGCTGCGCGCGATCAACGAGGCGCTGGCGATCTCCCCCTTCGCCCTCAACCTCGTCATCGGCATGGGGCTCGGCCTCGCGGTCGACTACAGCCTGCTCTCGGTCTCGCGCTTCCGCGAGGAGATGGGGCGCGGCGTCGACCCGCCGCGGGCGCTGGTGGCGACGCTCCGCAACGCCGGCCACACCGTGCTCTTCAGCGCGGTCACGGTGGCGGCGGCGCTCGCCTGCCTCACCGTCTTCCCGCAGCGCTTCCTCGTCTCGATGGGGATCGGCGGCATCGTCGTGGCGCTGGTCGCCGCGGCGGCGACCGTCCTCGTCCTGCCGCCGCTGCTGATCCTGCTGGCGCCGCGCCTCGGCAAGGTGACGCCGCAGCCCGCGGGCACGGGCCGCTGGTACGGCCTGGCGAGATGGGTGATGCGACGGCCGGCGCTCACCGCGATCGGCGCCGCCGCGATCATGTGCGTGCTCGCGGCGCCGACGCTCGGCCTCAACTGGACCGGCGTCGACGCGACCTCGCTGCCGCAGGACCAGAGCGCGCGCACGGTCTTCGAAACGCAGCAGCGCGAGTTCCCCGCGGCGGACGCCAGCCCGGCCTTCGTCGCGATCGACGCCGCGCCGGGCGCGGGGGCCCAGGTCGGGAGCTACGCGCGGGCGCTCGGCGCGGTCGAAGGAGTCGACGGCACGAGCCGCCCGGCCTACCTCGGCCACGGCGTCTGGAAGGTCGAAGTCGACGTACCCGGCGCGCCGAGCGACGACGCCTCCCAGCGCGTGGTGAGCGACCTCCGCGCGGTGCCCGCCCCCTTCCCGGCGCTGGTCGGCGGGAGCGCCGCCGAACTGAAGGACTCCCAGGCGGCGGTCACCGGCTCGGTCGGCCTCGCGATCGTCCTCCTCGTCCTCCTCACCTGCACCGCCCTCTGGCTGATGACGGGCTCGGTGATCCTCCCGATCAAGGCCCTGATCATGAACTTCCTCACCCTCGCGGCGGCAACCGGCATCGCCGTCTTCGTCTTCCAGGAAGGCCACCTCGCGGGCCTCTTCGGCGCCGAAGCCCAGGGCGGCATCGAGCAGACCGACTATCTCGTGATGGCGGCGATCGTCTTCGGCCTCTCCACCGACTACGGCGTCTTCCTCCTCACCCGCATCAAGGAAGTCCGCGACCGCGGCGCCTCCGACGAGGAGGCGATCGCCTCCGGCCTCGAGCGCACGGGCGCGATCGTCTCCGCCGCCGCCGTCCTCCTCGCCATCGCCCTCGGCGCGTTCGTCACCTCCGGCATGGTCTTCCTCAAAGAGCTCGGCCTCGGCGCCGCCATGGCCGTCCTCCTCGACGCCTTCGTCGTCCGCGCCCTCCTCGTCCCCTCCCTGATGAAGCTCCTCGGCAGCGCAAACTGGTGGTCGCCGCGCCCCCTCCGCCGCCTCCACCAACGCGTTGGCCCGGCCCTCGGGGTGCCGGAGGTGGAGTCGACCGCGGCCTAGTCGGCCGGCCCCGAGCCCGCCGACGACCCGCTAACGTCCAGACCGGAACATGTCCCCTGTCGTCGACTTCAAAGAGGTCTCGACCGCCGGGCTGGAGTCCTCGCCGGTCGCCGACGCGCTCGCCGGCCTGCGCGCGCACGAGGCGCGCTATTACAAGAACAAATACGACCACGTCTTCACCACGGAGCCCGCGAGCGAGGCGAAGGAGACCGTCGAGCTGGTAGAGCGGATCCTCAAGGAGGAGCGCGACATCGTCATCTCCTCCCGGCCGCTCGAGGCGACGGAATTCCAGGTCGCAAACCTGCGGATGTCCTACGTCTTCTACGAGAGCGGCCTCGCGATCAACGTCATGTACAGCCTCGACGATCCGCAGAAGCGGGCCGTCGGCTTCAAGCTCTCGGAGGGCATGGAGATCCCCGCGGAGCTCGCCTCAAGCTTCAAATTCGCCCGGCAGAAATCGAAACTCGCCGGGACGATCCGCGGCTCCTACTTCGCCTTCAAGACCGACTACTGATCCGCGCGCGGCAGCGCGCGGTCCGCGGCGGCGCGACCCGAGGATCGCGCCGCCGCGTCGTGGCTTCCCCGCGAACGGGCTCAGCCGGTGACCGGCGTCGGCTTGACCGGCTCAGGACGCACGGTCACCGCGGCCACCGCGCGCCCGGCGCCGCCGCCGCGCGCCTGAGTCGTCGCGACGTTGCGCAAGGCGCGCTTGGCGCCGTGCAGGGCCTTGGCGGTCACGTGGTAGACCCGGCTCTTGCCGCCCTTGATCACCTTGGCCGACCAGCACGGCGTTCCCTTCGCGAGCTTGGCCTTCGGCGTCGCGCTCACGAAGGCGAGCCCGGACGGCATCTGGTCGCAGGTGCGGACGTCTTCGACCGCGATCTTCTTGGCGAGATTGGTCACCCGGATCGTGTAATGGACGATCCCGCCGGCCTCGACCGACTTGCGGTCGGCCTTCTTGATGATCTTGAGCCGCGGCGTGACCTTGATCTTCGCCGCACTCTCGTTGTTGTCCGGGTTCGTGTCGTTGCCTTCGCCGGTCACGGTCGCGACGTTCCGCTGATTGCCGCCGACGGACAGTGGTTCGACCACCACCGTGATCGTCACCGTGGCGCCTTTGGCCATGTCGCCGAGCGAGCACGCGGTCGGCAGCGACTTCGTGCATGACCCCACCGTCGACTTGACCGAGATGACCCTTCCGATCCTGTTGAAGGTGTCGGCGACCTTCACCCCCGGGGCCGTGTCCGGGCCGTTGTTGGTGACCAGGAGCGTGTACTTCACCTTCCCTCCGGCCAGGATGTGCGTGGGCTTGGCCGTCTTCTTGATCGCCAGATCGAAGCGCGGCGCCTGCTTCGGCGTCACGCACACTTTGGCGGCGTCTCGGTTGTCGGCCTGGTTCGGATCGAACCCGTCGCCGAACGCTTCCGCCGCGTTCTCGATGCAGCCGGAGGAGACGGTCGCGTTCGTCGTGACGAGAACCTGGGCCGCGCCACCCGCCGCGAGCCGGCCGAGGTGACACAGCACCTTCCCGCCGGCGGTCGAGCAGGAGCCCTGGCTCGGCTGCGCCGACTGGAGCGAGAGACCCGACGCAAGCGGATCGCTCACCGTCACGTCGTCATCGTCACTCGGGCCTTTGTTCTTGACGACGAGCGTGTACATCACCTGCCCGTCCGGCGCGATCTGCACCGCCGAGGGACCCTTGGTGATCTCGATGTCCGCCTTCGCCGCGCAGTTGCGCACGGTCGATGAGTTGTTGCCGAGGTTCGGATCGGGCACGGCGTCGGTCACCGTCGCGGTGTTGGTGAGATCCGAGCATTTGGCCCCTCCACTCACCTTCACGGTCACGTCGAACGTCTGCGACGCCCCGACCGCGAGGGAGGCGATGTTGCAGGTGACCTTCCCGTCGCTCGCCGCGCAGCCGCTGCTCGCCGAGACGAACGACTCGCCCTTCGGCAGGGGATCCGACACGGTCACGTTTTCGGCCTTGCCGGGCCCGTTGTCGGTCACCTTGAGCGTGTAGGTGGCTTCTTCGCCCGGGACGATCTGCTTCGTCGAGGTCTTTTCGA
>DASZUW010000465.1:0-4464 GCA_035547475.1 Solirubrobacterales bacterium | reverse complement strand
TATCACCGCCCGCGCGGACGACGATCCGCACACCGACTCGGGCGGTTGCGCCGGAGAGCGCCTTCACCGCCCGCGCGCCCAACTTGATGCGGACGGCCGCGCGGGCGTGGGCGGCGAGGTGGCGCGGGACGAGGGCGCGGACCCGGAAGCCCTCTCCGCCGATCCCCATCCGCACGCGCGACGGCGCGCGCAGCGTGCACGGCGACGCGCCGCAACGGACGTCTCCCACCTTGACGACTCCGTCTCCGGCCACGATCCTGACCTCCGCGCCGGCCGGGGCGGCGCAGAGCGCCAACCCGACCGTCGCCATGAGGACGGCCGCTGCGTGCGGCGCGCGCCGACGCACCATCTCAGCGGCCCCGCGCCTTCAGGGTCGCCTCGACGACCTGGGTCCGGCTCTCGCTGCCGACGCCCAGGACCAGCCGCAGGCTGACCTTCGCCTTTCCGCCGGCCAGGCCTGCCAGCGCCGCGCGCGGCACCTTGACCGCGACGCGCCCTGACCTGCCCGGCAGGATCCAATGCGGGGCGATGACCTTGGCGCTCCACCGCCTGCCGCCCGCCTTGAACCTCACGTTGCGCGGTGCCCGCAGCGTGCAGGCCTGGGCGGCGGGGCAGGCGACGGTCACGATCCTCGCCGCGCCCCCGCGGCCGAGCACCGCCCCGCCCGGCGACCTCTTCAGCGTTGGCAGTGTCGGCACCGTCGCGGGCCCCTGGACAGGGGCAGAAGACGAGGTCGTCGGCGACGACTGGGAGGGCGAGGGATCGGCGGGGGTGGGTTCCGGAGTCGGCGAGAACGCGGCGAGGACTCCCACCGGGTCGAGCGCCGTGCCGGCGGTGTAGAAGCCGGCGAACGCTTTGGCGCCGGCCTCGGTCAGCTCGGCAGGGATCCCGGCCAGGCTCACCGCTTCGCCCTCGAAGGAGGGCGCGACGGCCGTGGCGTCGAGCGTCGCGAATTCGACGCCGGGGAACTCTTCCATCCCTCCGGTCGTCAGCGACTTGCTCGCGACGTCGGCGAAGACGGTCCCGGTCTCGCCTTCGAGGACGACGCGGGGATCGGCGACGGTCAGGTCGAGCGCCGGCACTTCATCGGCGTCGTAGTGGCCGGTGAAGTGGACCGCGCCCTTCGCCTGGACGGAGGTGGAGTGGGTCTCGAGGTCGTAGGTCCCCGACTCGACCGGGAAGCGGTAGGTCCCGTCGGCGGCTTCGACCGCGCCGCCCGAGACCTCGATCCTGCCCGCCGCGATCGGGCTCTTGACGTAGGCGCGGAACGAGGACTTGATGCCCCAGTCAACCTCGCCGCCCTGGATCGGGATCGTCGCCGCGGCGGCCGTGGCGGTGGTGGTGAGGAGGGCGAGGACCGCGAGGGAGAGGCCGATCGGGAGGGACCGGAGTCTGGTGCTTCGCATGGGCTTCCTTTCGTTGCTTCCGGTTCAGGCCGCCGATGCGAGACGGTGCGGCGGCGCGCACCCTAGCATGTATTAGGCTAGCCTAATTAGGGCACCCTAACTTCGAGTGGAAGGAGTTCCGTTGCTGGTCGTGATGAACGTCGTGCACGTCAAGGAGGAGCGCCGCGAGGCATTCGAGCGCGCCTTCCTCGGCCGGGAGAGCCACGTGCACAAAGCCGATGGATTCGCCGGTTTCGACCTACTGCGCCGCGACGACAGCGACGAGTACGTGGTCCTCTCGCGCTGGAGGGACACCGCCTCCTACGCGGCCTGGCGCGACGGCGACCTCTTCAGGCGCAGCCACCGCCACGCCGAGGGCGAGCTCGCCGAAGGCTCCGAGGTGCGCACCTACGCCGTGATCGACTCGCGGGTGCTGGCGTGAGTCGCGCCCGCCTCTCGGCGCTCGCCGCCGGCCTCACCGCCCTCGTCCTGCTGGTCGCGCTCCTCGCCCCGCTCGGCGCAGGCGCGCAGAAGCGCCAGCGGCGAATCGTCGCCCTCACCCCCTTTGCCGCCAACACGCTGGCGAAGCTCGGCGTCACCCCGATCGCCGTCGGCCAGACCCTCGGCGGCCGCGAACGCCTCTCGCCCAAGGTCCGCCAAGTCCCGGTCCTGAAGCTCTCCCACCCGATCGGGCCGAACCTCGAGCAGCTCACCGCGCTGCGCCCCACACTCGTCCTCTCCTCGAAGACCTGGGCGAAGGGCAACGCGGCGATGGAAGCGCTCGGCATCCGGGTCGAAACGCGCGACCCGCGCTCGATTCCCGGCGCCCTCGCCGACACCTACAAGATCGGCGAAGCGGTGGGCAGTAAGCACGCCGCGCGCGAGCTGCTGAAACGGATGCGCGCGCGGATCGCCGCCGCCGAGTCCGGCGTCCGCCGCCACCCGAAGGTGATGCTGATCCTCGGCGTCGGCCACGCTCCCTTCACCTTCCTGCCGAACAGCTGGGGCGGCAGCCTGATCCGCGCCGCGGGCGGCGAGCTGGTGACCGGCGGGGCCACCTCGCGCTCCGGGTTCCAGCGGATCTCCGACGAAGTCGTGGTCGCCGCGAACCCCGACGTGATCATCGCCGTGCCGCACGCCGACCCCGAGGACATCCCGGCCCTCACCCGCTACCTCGCGGACGACCCGGCCTGGTCGGGCACCAGGGCGGCGAAGCGCGGGCACATCTACGTCTCGGTCGACAACTCGCTGCTGCAGGCGGGAACCGACATCGCCCGCACGATCACCAGGATCCGCGAGAGCTACCTCCACAACTGAGGCGCGCGTGGCAAGGCGGACCGCGGTGATCGCGGCGCTGGTCGTGGCGCTCCTCGTCGCGACCGGCGCCTCCCTCGCGCTCGGCGCGGTGAAGGTGCCGATCGGCGAAGTGCTGGACATCGTCCTCGGCAAGGGCGGCTCGGGCCCGAACCACCAGATCGTCGCGGCCCTGCGCCTCCCCCGCACCGTCGAAGCGCTGGCGGTCGGCGCCGCGCTCGGCGTCGCCGGGGCGATCCTCCAGGGGGCGCTCGCCAACCCGCTCGCCTCGCCCGACGTGATCGGCGTCACCGGCGGCGCCGGCTTCGGCGCAATCCTCGTCCTGATCGCCTTCCCGGCACGGATCGCGCTGGTCCCGGTGGCGGCGCTCGCCTTCGGCCTGCTCGCCGCGGCCCTCGTCTTCACCTTCGCCTGGAGCGGGCGCAACCGCGGCAGCACCGGCAAGATCGTCCTCGCCGGGATCGCGATGCTCTCGCTCTTCACCGCCGCCACCACCGGCCTGCTCGCCTCCTTCCCCGAACGGGCGCCCTCCGCGCTCTTCTTCATCGCCGGCGGGCTGACCAACGCGGGTTGGCAAGGGCTGGAGACGACCTGGCCCTACCTCGCCGCGGGTGGCCTGCTCGCCGCGTTCCTGGTCCGGCCGCTCGACCGCCTCGCCCTCGGCGACGACGTCGCCGCCTCGCTCGGCTCCCGCCCACCGCTGATCCGCCTCGGCGCGGGCGTCTCGGCGGCGCTCCTCGCCGCCGCGGCGGCGGCGATCGCCGGCCTACTCGGCTTCCTCGGCCTGGTCGTCCCGCACGTCGTGCGGATGGCGGGCGGCACCGCGAGCCAGGCCTTCGTCATCCCCGCCTCGGCGCTCGGGGGCGCCGCGCTCCTGGCCGGCGCCGACACCCTCGCCCGCACCGTCCGCGCGCCGATCGAACTGCCGGTCGGCCCCTTCATGGTGCTCCTCGGCGTGCCGGTCTTCCTCTGGCTCTTGCGCAGGGCGGTGTGATGGAGCCGCTGCTCTGGGCGCGCGGGGTCGAGGTGACGATCGACGGCTCCGCGATCCTCCGCGGTGCCGACCTCGACCTCGCGGCGGGCGAGCTGGTCGCGATCGTCGGCCCCAACGGCGCCGGCAAGTCGACGCTGGTCCGCGGGGTCTGCAGCCTGCGCCGACCGAGCGCGGGCGCCGTCCGCTGGTCGGGCCGAGAGCTGGGGCGGATGCGCGGCCGCGATCTCGCCCGGGCGCGCGCCTTCGTCCCCCAGCGGATGCCGGTCCCGGCGGGGGTCGGCGTGCGCGAGGCGGTGACGATCGGCCGCTCGGCGCTCCTGCGACCGCTGGGTCGGATGACCGGCGCCGACCGCGCCGGGATCGACGCGGCGATGGAGCGCGCCGGCGTCACCGACTTCGCCGACCGTCCCCTCACCACCCTTTCCGGCGGCGAGCTCCAGCGCGTGCAGATCGCGATCGGCCTGGCCCAGGGAGCGCCGGTGCTGATCGCCGACGAGCCGACCTCGCACCTCGATCTCGGCGCCGCCGTCGACGTCGCCGGCCTCCTGCGCGGCCTCGCCGACGACGGCCTCGCGGTCCTCCTCGTCGTCCACGACCTCGCCCTCGCCGCGGCGGTCGCCGACCGCGTCGTCGTCGTCGTCGCGGGCCGCACCGTGGCCGCCGGCGAGCCCGGCGCGGTCCTCACCCCGGAGCGGCTCGCCCGCGTCTGGCGGGCCGACGCGCGTCTCACCGCGACGGGCGGGCGGACCGCGCTGCACGTCGCCTGGCTCG
>DASZUW010000464.1:0-6862 GCA_035547475.1 Solirubrobacterales bacterium | reverse complement strand
CTCGGCCACGGCCACAGCCGACCCGGGTCGTGGCCGAGAGGGCCGGGTCCCTCGGCCGTCCCTCACTCGACCGGGCGCCGACGGGGGCGCGGGGCTACCGGGAGGCGACGGAGCGGAGGAGGTCGAGGTTGGCGGGGTCGGGATCGAGGTCGCCGCGCTCGATCCGGTGGGCGAGGTCGACGATCGCGGCGTTTACCGGGGCCTCGGCGCCGAGGGTGGCGACCACTTCGCCGTTGATGTCGTCGACCTCGCCGCGGCGGCCCTTGCGCCAGTCGTGGAGGACGGTCGAGGTGGTCTCGGGGAGGACGAAGCGCTCGATGAGGGTGTCGAGGAGGAGCTCCGTGAGGTCGTCGGCCGCTTCCATCGTCGGGGCGTCGAGGCCGAAGATCGGCACGTGGGGATAGCCACGGGCGGCGCCCGCGGCGAGCGCCTCGCGGCCCGCCACCAGCATCAGGTCGCGCATCGCCTCGAGCTTGGCGCTTGCCGCGATCGGGAGGCCGAGGATGGCCGAGCCGACGAGGGTGGAGGAGTTGCTGACCAGCTTCATCCACTTCGCCGCCTCGATCTCGCCGACGCCGAGCGCGTCGACGGTGTCGGCGGAGTGGGCGAGGACGGCGGCGACCTCGGCCTCGCGTCCCGCCGCCGCCGGGTCGACCGCGCCCGTGGCGAAGTAGGAGGCCGAGGGGCCGGAGTGGCGGTGGACGACGCCGGGCTCGGTCATTTCCGAGGAGATCTCGATCACGCAGCCGATCGCCCGCTCCGGCCCGACCACGTCGGCGATCGTCGCCGCGGTCATCCCGTTCTGGACGCCCGCGACCAGCCCGTCCGCGGCGACCCAGGGCGCGATCAGCTCGCAGGCCCAGCGGGTGTCGTAAGCCTTGACCACGACGAGGACCAGGTCGAAGGGCTCGCGCGTCTCCGCCACCTCGCACAGGTGGAGCGCCGCCACCGGGATCTCGAGCGTGCGCTCGGGCATCTCGATCCGCACGCCGCGCTCCCGCATCGCCTCGACGTGGGCCGGCCACTGGTCGACCAACGTCACGTCGAACCCCGCCTCGGTCAGGTCGGCGCCGATCGACGCCCCGTTCGCGCCGCTGCCCAGGATCGCGATCCTCATCGCCGCCAAGTGTATGCTCTCGTTGAACGGTGATGGCTGACGCTACAGGGACGCGGCCGGAGACCTGGGAGGACCCCCGGGTCCTCGCGGGCACCCGCCGGCAACTGGCCGAGCGCGACCGGATGCTCGCCGCGGGCGCCCGCCGCCTCGGTTGGAAGCTCGGCCTCGGCGCGCCGGCGGCGCGCGAGAGGTGGGGGATCAAGGGCCCCGCCGCCGGCTTCATCACCGACGCCACCTTGCTCGACTCTGGAGCCGTCCGATCGCTCGCCGACTGGGCCCGGCCCGTGCTCGAGGCGGAGGTCGCGGTGCGGGTCGCCCTCGACTCCGACCGGCCGCGCGTCGGCGCCCTGGGCCTCGCGATCGAGCTCGCCGATCTCGGCTCTGGCACTGACGATCTGGCCGACGTCCTGGCCGGCGACATCTTCCACCGCCACACCGTCCTGGGCGCCTTCGGCGACGACCCGAGGGCCACCGTGGGCGCCGTCTGCGTCGCCCGCGACGGCACCCGGATCGACTCCGCGCTGCACCCGGCCGCGCTGGTCGGTGGGAGCCCGGCGGAGATGACCGCCTACCTCGATCGCTACCTGTCGGGCGTGGGGGAGGAGCTGCGCGACGGGGACGTGATCATCACCGGCTCCACGGTGCCGCTCGTCGATTGCTCGGCTGGTGGCCATTTCGTCGTCAGCGCGCCCGGATTCGCGGCGGTCGAGGTGACACTCACGCCAACTGTGTTTAATATGAGCGCACACTAGGTGCGACGAACGCGCCATTGGGTTAAACACAGCCAGGAGGGAACGCGTGTCGGGGAAGCGGATCGCGGTGGTGGGTACCGGTGCCAACGGCGCGGCGATCGCCGCCGACATGACGAACGCCGGGTTCGACGTCACCTGCATCGAGCAGTGGCCTGCCCACGTCGAGGCGATCCGCGAGCGCGGCCTCACCGTCCGCACCCCGCAGGGCGAGGAGACGGTGACCCACCTGCGCATCCATCACCTCTGCGAGGTGGCCGAGATCAGGCGGCCCTTCGACCTCGTCTACCTCGTCACCAAGGCCTACGACGCCCGCTGGCACACGGTGCTGATCAAGTCCGTCCTCGCCCCCGACGGCCTCGCCGTCGGCCTGCAGAACGGGATGACGCTCGACGACATGGCCGACGTCCTCGGCCCCGAGCGCACCTTCGCCGCGGCGATCGAGATCGCCGGCAACTGCTTCGAGCCGGGGGTCGTCGAACGCCAGACCCCGCCCGCCGGCACCTGGTTCGCGCTCGGCCCATATGACGAGCGCAGCCCCGGCGAGCGGCTCGAGGAGCTGGCGGCGCCGCTGCGCACGGCCGGCGCCGTCGAACCGACCGACGACCCGCGCTCGGCGAAGTGGATGAAGCTCGTCGCCAACGCGGCCGAGATGCTGCCCTCGGCGATCCTCGGCGTGCCGCTCGTCGCCGCCCTCCACGTCGAGGGCATGCGCGAGGTGATGGACGCCGCCGGCACCGAGGCGCTCGACACCGCGCTGGCGCTCGGCAACAAGATCGTGCCGATGTTCGGCCAGGAGGGGATCGACGAACTGCCGCCGGAGCGCTACTCCGCGGCGCTGCTCGACGCCGTCCTCGCCGGTTGGTCGCTGGAGAACACGAACGTGGCGATCCTGCAGGACTGGCTGAAGGGCCGCAAGGGCGAGGGCGAGGAGATGAGCGGCCTCGTCGTCCGCGAACAGGAACGCCTCGGCGGCGACGCGCCGGTCAACCGGATGCTGGTCGAGCTGTCGCGACGGATCGAGGCGGGCGAGCTGGAGCCGAAGCTCGAGAACGCCCAGCTGATGTTGGAGATGTTCCAGACGGAAGGGAGAGTCAATTGAAAGCGCTGATGTTCCAGGGGCCGAACCAGGCCGAGGTGGTCGAGGCGGAGCGCCCCGAGATCGGCCCCGACGAGATCCTCGTCGCCTCCCGCGCGGTCGGCGTCTGCCACTCCGACTTCGACCTGCTCTCGGGCCGCTACATCATCCCGATCAGCTTCCCGACGATTCCGGGCCACGAGTGGTCGGGCGAGGTGGTCGAGGTCGGCCGCGAGGTGACCTCGTTCAAGCCCGGCGACCGGGTCGTCGGCGAGTGCGTGATCGGCGAGGACCACTTCGGCTTCTCGATCTCCGGCGCCGCCGCCGAGTACTTCAAGGTCCGCCCCGAGTGGCTGCACAAGCTGCCCGACGAGCTCTCCTACGCCTACGGCGCCCTGGTCGAGCCCTTCACCGTCGCCTACTACGCGGTGCAGGAAGCCCGCAACGTGAACGCCTCCGACCTCGTCGCGGTGCTCGGCGCCGGCCCGATCGGCCTCTGTTGTCTCGCCGCGGCGAAGGGCCATGGCGCCGACGTCGTCGTCATCGACCCGGTCGCCGAGCGCCGCGCGATCGCCGAGCGGATGGGCGCGATCGCGACGCTGGAGCCGGGTGAGGGCCTCGCGGAGCGCCTCGCGCAGGTCGCGGGCGAACCCCCGCAGGTCGTTATCGAGGCCTCCGGCAACCCGGTGGCGATGGCCGCCGCCGTCGACCTCGCGGGCTTCAAATCGCGCCTCGTCTACGTCGGGATCGAGACCGGCGACTCCGCCCCGGCCTTCCTCGGCCAGATCCAGTCGAAGGAATTGAGCATCCGCGGCGTGATCGGCTCGCCCAACGTCTGGCCGGCGGCGCTCCGCTTCCTCGCCCGCGGCAAGGTCGACCTCGACGCCGTGATCACGGCCAGCTTCCCGCTCGAGCGGGCGACCGAGGCGCTCGACGCCGCCCGGCGCACCGACGAGAACGTCAAGGTCCAGATGGTGAGCGAGTGATGCGCGCCGCCCGCTACTACGGCGCCAAGGACATCCGCGTCGAGGAGGTCGCGGAGCCGAACGGCGACCTCGGCCCGACCCAGGTCCTGATCGCGCCGCGCCAGGTCGGCATCTGCGGCACCGACCTCCACGAGTACGTCGCCGGCCCGATCGTCACCCCGGCCGAGCCGCACCCGCTGACCGGCGCCGAGCTGCCGCAGATCCTGGGACACGAGCTCTCCGCCGACGTCGTCGCGGTCGGCGCGGAGGTGACGAACGTCGTCCCCGGCGACCGCATCTCGGTGATGCCGCTCGTCTTCTGCGGCAAGTGCTACTTCTGCCGCCGCGGCCTCAACCACCTGTGCGTCGAAATGGGCTGTTTCGGCCTCTCCTGGGACTGGGGTGGGATGGCCGGCCTCGGCGTCGTCGAGAGCTACCAGGCCTGGCCGCTCCCCGACGAGGTCTCCTACGAACAGGGCGCCTTGGTCGAGCCGGGCGCGGTCGCCGAGTGGGGGGTCAAGCAGGCGGGCGTGGGACCGGGGGACACCGTCCTCGTGGCCGGGGCCGGGCCGATCGGCGCGCTCACCGTGCTCGCCGCCCAGGCGGCCGGCGCGGGCGCCGTCTACCTCTCCGAGCCGAACGGCCGCCGCGCCGCCCGTGCCGCCAACCTCGGCGCCGCGGCGATCTTCGACCCGACGGCGACCGACGTCGTCGGCGAGGTCCGCGAGCGCACCGAGGGCCTCGGCGTCGACGTGGCGATCGAGTGCGCGGGCAACGAGCGGGCGCTCCGCGCCTGCCTCGACGCGGTCCGCGCGCACGGCACCGTCGCCCAGGTCGGCCTCCACGTCAAGGACGCCGCGATCGACGCGATGGAGCTGAGCCACCGCGAACTGACGCTGGTCGGGACCTGGTGCTTCTCGGTCCACGACTGGCCGCGGATCATCGGCCTCGTCGCCTCCGGGGCCTACCCGGTGGAGCGTGCGGTGTCCGACCACGCGTCGCTCGAGCGGGTGGTGGAGGACGGCTTCGAGCAGTTGATCGACCCGGCGGGGGACCAGATCAAGATCCTCGTAGAGACGAAGTAGGAAGGAAGGGACATGGGCAAGCTGGACGGCCGGACCATCGTCATCACCGGTGCCGCGCGCGGCATCGGCCAGGGGGTCGCGCGGCGGCTCGGCGCGGAGGGGGCGAGCGTCCTCGTCGCCGACCTGAACGCCGAGGGCGCCGCGGCGACCGCGGCGCAGATACGCGACGCGGGTGGGGCGGCGACCGGCGTCGGCTGCGACGTCGGCGACCGCGCGAGCGTCGCCGCGGCGCTCGACGCGGCGGTCTCGGAGTTCGGCCGCCTCGACGTGCTCTTCAACAACGCCGGCATCTCCAAGACCCAGCACTTCATGGAAGTGACCGAGGAGGACTACGACCGCATCATGCGCGTCAACGGCAAAGGCGTCCTCTTCGGCATCCAGGAGGCGACGAAGATCTTCCAGCGCCAGGGCGGCGGCGGCAAGATCGTCAACACCGCCTCGATCGCCGGCAAGGAGGGCTTCCCGCTCTTCCCCGCCTACTGCGCGAGCAAGTTCGCCTGCGTCGCGCTGACCCAGTCGGCGGCGCGCGACCTGGCGGGCGACGGCATCACCGTCAACGCCTTCTGCCCGGGCGTCGTCACCACCGAGCTCTGGGAGCAGCTCGACCGGGAGTCGCGCGACGTCGGGGAGACCGAGACCGAGGGCCAGCTGCTGGAGGAATTCAGCGAAGGCATCCTGGTCGGCCGCACCTCGACCCCGGAGGACATCGCCGGCCTCTGCGTCTTCCTCGCCTCCGCCGACTCCGACTACATCACCGGCCAGGCGATCAACGTCGACGGCGGGATGCTGGTCCATTGAGGCGCGACGTCGAGTTCCGAAGCGGCGGCGAGACGGTCCGCGGCTGGCTCTACGTCCCCGAGGGGGCGGCGGGCCCGGTGCCGCTCGTCGTCATGGCGGGCGGCTGGTGCTACGTCAAGGAGCTGGTGCAGCCGCACTACGCGGAGCGCTTCGAGCGCGAGGGCCTGGCCGTGCTCCTCTTCGACTACCGCAACTTCGGCGCCTCCGGCGGGGCGCGCCGCCAGCACATCGACCCGGTCGCCCAAATCGAGGATTACAAGAACGCGATCTCCTACGCCGAGACGCTGCCCGAGGTCGACGCCGAGCGGATCGGCGTCTGGGGCCTCTCCTACAGCGGCGGCCACGTCCTCATCGTCGCCGCCACCGACCCGCGGGTGAAGTGCGTCTCCTCCCAGATCCCGGTCGTCGACGGTTATCGCAACATGCGCCGCGTCCACGGCACGCTCGGCTTCCGCCGCTTCGAGGAGGCGATCCTCGCCGACCGCCGCCGCCGCTTCGCGGGCGAGGAGGAGGGCTACTTCCCCCACGCCGCCCCGGACCCGGTCGCCGAGGTCTCCAGTTGGCCCTTCCCGGAGACCTACGAGACGTTCAAGGAACTGAAGGCGCGCGAAGCGCCCGCCTACGAAAACCGCTCCACGATCGAGTCGGCGGAGCTCCTCATGTCCTACAGCGTCTGGCCCTTCGTCCCCCGCATCCTCGACACGCCCACCCTCGTGATCGTGGCCGAGCGCGACGACCTCACCCTCTGGGACCTCGAGATCGAGGTCTATAACGCCCTGCCGACGGCGAAGAAGAAGCTGGTGACGATCGGCGACTCGACCCACATGACGCTCTACAGCGACCGGTCCTTGCTGGCGCAGGCGAGCGAGGCCTCGACGGGGTGGTTCGCGGAGCAGTTGCTGTAGGGGGCGGGGCGTGGGCGAGGTGTCCTGGGCGCCTCATGGGGGTCCGGGCCGGCTGTGACCCCCAAGAGGCGCCCAGGACGTGGGGCCGTCGTGAAACAGGAGGCGGGGGTCCGTGACGAAGTGCGCGGGCCCCGTCACGGCCTCATGCGGTCCGGATGTCGATGG
>DASZUW010000463.1:0-9759 GCA_035547475.1 Solirubrobacterales bacterium | reverse complement strand
CCCTCTGGGAGGACCGCAAGGTCGCGGTCGAGCTCGACGGGGGAGGGGTCCACGGCACCCGGCGTGCCTTCGAGGACGACCGCGAACGCGACCGCATCCTCACCGCGGAGGGCTACACCGCCGCGCGCCTCACCTGGCGCCAGATCCACGAGGCCGCGGCCGAGGTCGCCGCCGACCTCCGCCTGATCCTCACTCCGTACCCTTTATCCGATGGATCGGGATCTCTTCGACCACTTTCTGCGCGATGACACCCGTCGCGGCCCCGCCGCCGAGGACGCCTTCACCGGCGCCGCCGGGGGCGCCGCCTGCGGCGACCTCTCGCGCCTGTCCCTGACCGTCGATGGCGGCCGCGTCGCCGCGGTCACCTTCGACACCGAGGGCTGCGGCGCAACCCGCGCCGCCACCGCGGCCCTGGCCGAAACCATCGAGGGCGCCACCGTCCTGGAGGCTGCCCTGATGTCGATCGACGACACCGAAGCCCTCCTCGGCGGCCTCGCGCCGGCGAAGCGCCACGCCGCCCAACTGGCGACCGACGCCCTCCACCGCGCCCTGAGCGCCGCCGCCGCGTCGAGCCTGCCCCTGGACCCGTCGACGGCGCGGCGAGGCGAAAAGCCTGCCGGCGCCCCGGCGGGCGGTGGGCCAGAGACAGGGGCGGATGAGCCGGCTCCCGAGCGCGTCGCCGTCGCCGTCTCCGGCGGCGTCGACTCCGCCGTCGCGGCGCTGCTCGAACGCGAGCGCGGGGCGGACGTCATCGCGATCACGGTGAAGCTCTGGGCCGACCCCGAGACGGACGGGACCAAGGCCTGCTGCTCGCCCGAGGCCGTCCTGGGCGCCCGCGCCGTCGCCCACTCGCTCGACATCCCGCACTTCACGCTCGACCTCGAGGCGGACTTCCGCCGCCGCGTCGTCGACCGGTTCGTCAGCGGCTACGCCGAAGGGCAGACGCCCAATCCCTGCATCCTCTGCAACGGTGAAGTGCGGCTCGCGGCGATGCTGGACCTGGCCGAGCGCCTCGGCGCCACGCGCCTCGTCACCGGCCACTACGCGCGGATCGTCGAGGACTCCGAGGGGCCGCTCCTCGCCACCGGCGCCGACGCCGCCAAGGACCAGAGCTACATGCTCGCGGCGCTCCCGCCGGAGCTCCTGTCGCGGCTCGGCTTCCCGCTCACCGACATGACGAAGGAGGAGGTGCGCGCCGTCGCCGCGCGCCACGGCCTCTCGGTGGCCAAGAAGCCGGAGTCCCAGGACCTCTGCTTCCTCGCCGGCCAGGGCAAGCGCGGGTTCCTGCGCCGGCACGGCAACCTGGTGGACCGCGAGGGCGCCGTCGTCGACCGGGCCGGGCGCACGCTCGGCCGCCACCGCGGCCACCACAACTTCACCGTGGGCCAGCGCCGCGGCATCGGCGTCTCGCTGAACCAGCCCGGCTACGTCATCGCCACCGACGCCGCCGCGAACACGGTCACGGTCGGCACCCGCGAGGACCTGGAAACGACCCGCATCCGGGTCCGCGACGCGGTGCTGCACCGCGACGGCGCCCGCGTCGACAAGGTCCGCCTGCGCTATCACTCGGCCACCCTGCCCGCCACCGTCGGCGCCGCCGCCCCGGGCCGCCACGACGCCCTCGAGCTGCGGCTGGACGAGCCCTTCACGGCCGCCTCGCCGGGCCAGACCGCGGTGCTGATGGACGGCGAGACGATCGTCGGCCACGGCACGATCGCCGCGTCCGCCTAGCGCCAGCCGTCACATACGACACACGAACTGTCAGCAAACCGTAGGCTCTCCCTCATGAAGGCTCAACAAATCCGCGACACCTACCTCTCGTTCTTCGCGGAGCGGGGACACAAGATCGTCCCCTCGGCCTCGCTCGTGCCTTCCGTGCACGACCCGACCGTGCTGCTGACGACCGCCGGGATGCAGCCCTTCAAGCCCTACTTCCTCGGCCGCGAGACGCCGCCCGCGCCGCGCCTCACCGACGTGCAGAAATGCTTCCGCACCACTGACATCACCGAGGTCGGCAACACCGCCCGCCACCACACCTTCTTCGAGATGCTCGGCAATTGGAGCTTCGGCGACTACTTCAAGGCCGAGTCGATCCAGTGGGGCTGGGAACTCGTCACCCAGGGCTTCGGCATGGACCCGGAGCGCATCTGGGCGACCGTCTTCGGCGGCGACGAGGAGCTCGGCCTCGGCCCCGACACCGAGGCGATCGAGATCTGGGAACGGACCGGCATCCCCGCCGAGCGGATCGTCCAGCTCGGCCGCAAGGACAACTTCTGGCAGGGCGGCCCGACCGGGCCCTGCGGGCCGTGCTCGGAGCTCTACATCGACCGCGGGCTCGACTTCGGCCGCGCGGACGAACGCCCCGGCGACGAGGGCGAGCGCTTCCTCGAGTTCTGGAACCACGTCTTCATGTCCTACGACCTCGCCGAGGACGGCACGCTCACCGAGCTGCCGATGAAGAACATCGACACCGGCATGGGCCTCGACCGGATGGCGGCGATCCTCCAGGACGTCCCCTCGACCTACGAGACCGACCTGCTGCGGCCGTTGATCGACCTCGCCGAGGAGCTCTCCGGCCGCCGCTACGGGGAGTCGGACGAGGTGACGCGGGCGATGCGGATCGTCGCCGACCACTCGCGCGGCGCCGCCTTCCTGATCGCCGACGGGGTCGTCCCATCCAACGAGGACCGCGGCTACATCCTGCGGCGGATCATGCGGCGGGCGGTCCAGCAGGGCCGCACGCTGGGCCTCGAGGCGCCCTGGCTCGGCCGCTTCTCGGCGCGCGTGATCGAGCTGATGGGGGAGGTCTACCCGGAGCTGGTCGCCGAGTGCGAGACGATCGCCCGCTGGGTGAACGACGAGGAGGAGAGCTTCGGCCGCACGCTGGAGCGCGGCTCGGAGATGCTGGAGCGGCTGATCGCCGACGCGCGCGCGGCCGAGACCTCCTGGATCGACGCGGCCGACGCCTTCAAACTCCACGACACCTACGGCTTCCCCTACGACCTGACCAAGGAGCTCCTCGCCGAGCAGGGCCTCGCGGTCGACGACGACGGCTTCGCCGAGCTGATGGAGGAACAGCGCACCCGCGCCCGCACCGGCGCCGCCACCGCGCACGGCTCCGAGGACACCCACGAGCGGGTGCAGGAATTCGCCGCGGCGACCTCGCCGAGCAACTTCGTCGGCTACGAAACGCTGCGGGCGACGACCGGCGTCGCGGCGATCGAGCCGCAGGGGCAGCGGGCGCTGCTGAAGCTGGAGACCAGCCCGTTCTACGCCGAGGGCGGGGGACAGGTCGCCGACTCGGGCCTCCTGCGCTGGGACGGCGACGAAGCCAAGGTCGTCGACGTCTACCGGGTCGGCGGCGACCAGGTGATCGCGATCGAGCCGAAGGAGATCCCGGCGGGGGCCGAGGTCGAGGCGATCGTCGACCGCGAGACGCGTCACGCCACGATGCGCAACCACACGGCGACGCACCTCCTGCACGCGGCGCTGCGCGAGCGCCTCGGCACCCACGTGCGCCAGGCGGGCTCCGCCGTGCGCCCCGACAAACTGCGCTTCGACTTCACCCACGGCCAGTCGCTCAGCCCGGCGGAGCTGCGCGACGTCGAGGACCGCGTCAACGAGTGGATCACCGCGAGCGCCCCGGTCCGCTGGCTGGAGATGGAGCGCGCCGAGGCCGAAGCGCTCGGCGCGATGGCCCTCTTCGGCGAGAAATACGGCGAGTGGGTGCGGGTGGTGGAGATCGAGGGCGTCTCGCGCGAGCTCTGCGGCGGCACCCACGTCGCCAACACCGCCGAGATCGGCATCTTCAAGGTGACCGCCGAGGGGTCGAGCGCCGCCAACGTGCGCCGGATCGAGGCGATCACCGGCCCCGCCGCGACCGACTATTTCCGCGAGCGCGACGCGGCGCTGCGCGAGGTGGGCGAGCTGCTCGGCAACCCGCAGGACCCCCTGGCGAGCGCGCGGCGCGCGGCCGAGCGCATCAAGGAGGCGGGCGCGGGCGCCGCGCGGGCGCAGCGCCAGGCGCTCGGCGAGGAAGCGAAGCGGCTCGGCGCGACGGCGCGCGAGGTGGGCGGCGTGCAGGTGCTGGTCGCGGCCACCGAGCTGGCCGACCAGAAGTCGCTGCTCGACGTCGCCAACCGCATCCAGTCCTCGCTCTGCGACCCGGTCGTGCAGGTGCTCGGCGGCGGCGACGGGGAGAAGGTGGCGCTGGTGGCGCTGGCCAGCCCAGGCGCGGTCGACAAGGGCCTCTCGGCGGCCGAGCTGGTGCGCGCCGCGGCGGCCGTGGTCGGCGGCGGCGGGGGCGGCCGCGACGACATGGCACAGGCGGGCGGCCGCGATCCGGCCAAGCTCGACGACGCCCTCGCCGCGGCCCGCGGCATCATCGAGGGAAAGCTGGGATAGGCACTTGCGCGTGCTCGCCCTCGATCACGGCACCGTCCGCATCGGCGCCGCCGTCTGCGATCCGACCGGCACCCTCTGCACGCCCTTGCCGGTGATCGAACCGCCCGAGCCCGCCTCGGTGGCGCGGCTGGTGCGCGAGCGCGAGGTCGAGCGGGTCGTCGTCGGCCAGCCGGTCCACCTGAGCGGCGAGGAGGGGAGCCAGGCGGCGCTCGCGCGCACTTTCGCCGACGAGCTGGACGCGCTCCTCGACGTCCCGGTCGACACCTACGACGAGCGGCTCACCAGCCGCATGGCCGACGCGAGCCGGCGGGCCGGGTCGACGGCGGCGCGCGACTCGCTCGCCGCGGCGCACCTCCTCGAGGCCTACCTGACCAGCCTGGCGCGCAAGGGCGAACCGTGAGCGACGACTTCGGCAAAGGCGGCATCCCGCCCGGCGGCGACCCGCTCTTCGACCCCACCGACCCGGTCGCGGTCGAACGCGAGGAACGCCGCCGCGAGCGCGAAGCAAGGCGGGCGAGACGCGCGAAGAAGAAAGGCAAGGCCGCGGCGCCCGCGCCGCCGCCGAAACCGACGCCGCCCCCGCCGCCGCGCACGCCCGAGCAGGAGTTCTGGGACGAGCCGGCCGAGCCGACGCCACCCCAGGCGGGAGCGCCCAGCGCCGGCGAGGAGCCGGCGGAGAAGGGCGGGCGCCGTCGACGAGGCCTCTTCGGGCGCCTGAAAGGCCAGGCGCCCGCCGATCCCGGCGACCCCGCCTCCGGTGCCGCCGCGCGCGAAGCGTCGGCCGACCGGCCCGGTCCGCCGACCGGCGAGGCGCCGATCCCGCCGCGGACCGAAGCACCCCACCGGCCGCCGGCGCGGACGCCGCGAGTCGACCCCGGGCCGCGGACGGTCGAGGGGCCGCGCCCGGACCCCGATCAGCCGACCGGCGCGCACGCCTCCCCGGAGACCGCGGAGCACGCGGTCGCGGGGGCCGGGCCGGCCACCCGGGAGCACCGGGCGCTGCCGCCTCGCCCGGTCGAGGAGATCGCCGCCGGGGACTGGGAGCCGCCGCCCCCGCGCGACGACTGGTTCGACGAGGACGAGCCCTTCGACGACGAGGGCGACCCGCGGATGGCGGGTGCCGCGCGCATCGGTCGGCGCCACGGCGACGATGGCCGCCGCCGCTTCGGCGGCCCGCTCGGCCCGTTCCTCCGCCACCCGTTCCGCGTCCTCGGCGTCGCCGTCCTGATCCTCGTCCTGCTCTTCCTGAACGCGTTCTTCCAGCCGTTCCACGGCGACGGCAGCGGCAGGGTCACGGTGACGATCCCGAAAGGCTCCAGCGTCGGCGAAGTCGGCGAGCTCCTCGAAGAGAAGGGCGTGATCTCCGGCGGCTTCATCGTCGACGGGTCGACCCTGTTCCAGGCCCGCGTCACGCTCGCCGGCGACCGTTCGAACATCATCGCCGGCAAGCACGTGCTGCGGAAGGACATGAGCTACGGCGACGCGATCGACGAGCTGACCAAGGAACCCGGCGCCGGCTCGGTCAATCCGACCACGGTGACGGTGACGATCCCGGAGGGCTACACCCGCACCCAGATCGCCCAACTGGCCAAGGAAGACGGCCTACGCGGCAGCTACATGAAGGCGACGAAGAAGTCCAAGTACCTCGACCCCGCCGAATACGGCGGCAAGCAGGCGAAGGACCTCGAAGGCTTCCTCTTCCCGGACACCTGGGAACTGAAAAGGCACCGGCCGGTCAAGGAACTGGTCCGGCTGCAGCTCGCCGACTTCAAGAAGAAGATCAAGCACGTGAACATGAAGTACGCGAGGTCGAAGAACCTGACGGTGTACGACGTGCTCACGATCGCCTCGATCATCGAACACGAGGCCGGCCTGCCGAGCCAGCGCAGGCAGGTCGCGTCGGTGATCTACAACCGGCTGCACGAAGGGATGACGCTCGGCAGCGACGCCACCGTCCGCTTCGCCGTCCACAACTACACCAAGCCGCTGACCCAGTCCCAGCTGGAATCGAGCTCCCCCTACAACACGCGCGTCCACGCCGGCCTGCCGCCCGGCCCGATCTCCAACCCCGGCATCGCGACGATCGAAGCCGCCGCCCACCCGGCGAAGACCAAGGACCTCTTCTTCGTCACCAGCCCGGACTGCAAGAAGCTCGCCTTCGCCAAGACCGAAGCCGAATTCGAAGAAGACGTGGCGAAGTACGAAGCCTCGAAGTGCACCGAATAGCGCCATGCCGAGCCTGGCGGTGATCGGACACCCGGTGGCGCACACGCGCTCGCCGGACATGCAGACGGCGGCGCTGACCGAGCTCGGCCTGGCGGGCGAGTGGACCTACGGTGCGCTCGACATCGAGCCGGAGGGCTTCGAGGCCGCGGTCGCCGAACTGGCGGCGGCGGGCGATTATGCCGGGGTCAACGTGACCATCCCGCACAAGGAGGCGGCGCTGGCGATCGCCGACGAGGCGAGCGAGGCCGCGCGGGCGATCGGCGCCGCGAACACGCTGACCTTCACCGACGGCCGGATCGCCGCGGACAACACCGACGCGGGCGGCGTCATCGGGTCGCTGCCGCGCGTGCCGGTGGGCGAACGGGTGCTGGTGCTCGGTGCCGGCGGTGCGGCTCGCGCGGCGATCTGGGCGCTTGCCGACGCCGGGGCGACGGTCGACGTCTGGAACCGCACGGCGGCGCGGGCGGAGGCCGTCGCCGCCGAGCTCGGCGGGCGTCCGGTCGCCGCGCCGCGCGCCGCCGACTACGCCCTGATCGTCAACGCGACCTCGGTCGGGCTGCACGGCGAAGACCCCTTCGAGCTGCTGCCGCTCGGCCCCGCCGACTTCCGCGCCGACCAGGTCGTCTTCGACGTCGTCTACGCCCCCGAGCCGAGCGCGCTGCTCGCCGCCGCCGCGGCGGTGGGGGCGACCACCATCGAGGGGCTCGAGATGCTCGTCCAGCAGGGCGCGCTCTCGCTGCGCATCTGGACCGGCGCGGAGCCGTCGCTCGAGGCGATGCGTGCCGGCGCGCGCCGCTAGGGTGGAGCGCTCATGACCGCATTCCGCTTCACCACCGCGGGGGAGTCCCACGGCCCCGGGCTGACCGCGATCGTCGAGGGCATGCCCGCCGGGCTGCCGCTCGACCGCGAGGCGCTCGACCGCGACATGGCGCGCCGCCAGCTCGGCCACGGGCGCGGCGGGCGGATGCGGATCGAGACCGACACGGTCGAGGTGCGCTCCGGCGTCCGCCACGGCCGCACGCTCGGCAGCCCGATCGCCCTCCTGGTCGCCAACCGCGACTACGCCAACTGGAAAGACCGCATGAACCCCTGGCCGGTAGAGGGTTTCGAGCCCGAAGAGGTGCACCTGCCGCGGCCCGGCCACGCCGACCTCGTCGGCGCGCAGAAATACGGCCACGACGACATCCGCAACGTGCTGGAGCGCGCCAGCGCCCGCGAGACCGCGGCGCGCGTCGCCGCCGGCGCCGTCGCCCGCGGCTTCCTCACCGCGCTCGGCGTCGAGGTCCACAGCCACGTGACGTCGATCGCGTCGGTGGTCGCGGCGGAGCGCGAGGAGCTGACCCCCGCCGACTTCAAGGGCGTCGACGACGACCCGGTGCGCACGCTCGATCCCGAGGCCTCGAAGGCGATGGTCGCCGAGATCAACCGCCTGCGGAAGGCCAACGAGAGCCTTGGCGGCACCTTCGAGGTGATCGCCTTCGGGCTCGTCCCCGGCCTCGGCTCGCACGTCTCCTGGGAAGACCGGCTCGACGGGCGGCTCGCCCAGGCGGTCGCCTCGATCCAGTCGATCAAGGGCGTCTCGATCGGCGAAGCGTGGGACGTGGCCTCGCGCCCGGGCTCCCAGGCGCACGACGAGATCTTCTGGTCGGAGGCGGGCGGCTACTTCCGCGAGACGAACCGCGCCGGGGGCCTCGAGGGCGGCATGACGAACGGCCAGCCGCTGTCGGTGCGCGCCGCGATCAAGCCGATCTCGACGCTGACGAAGCCGCTGCGCTCGGTCGACACCCTCACCCACCAGCCCGCGCAGGCGCTGCGCGAGCGCACCGACTCGACCGTCGTGCCCGCCGCCGCGGTGGTCGCCGAGGCGATGGTCTGCCTGACGCTCGCCCGCGCCTACCGGGAGAAGTTCGGCGGCGACCACATCGACGACGTGCGCGCCGCGATCGACGCCTACAAGGCGCGCATCGACGCGCGGTGAAGCCGTCGCTCGTCTTCGTCGGCTTCATGGGCGCCGGCAAGTCGACGGCGCTGGCGGCGGCGCGGGCGGCGGGGCTGCCGACGGTCGAGATCGACGAGCTGATGGAAGCGAGCTTCGGCTCGACGATCCCCGCGGCGTTCGAGCGCCACGGCGAGGAGGGCTTCCGCGAGCGCGAGGCCGAGGTCGTCGGCTCGCTGCTGGAGGACGCCGACGACGGTGGCGCGATCGCGCTCGGCGGCGGCAGCGTGCTCTCGCCGCGGATCCGCGCGGCGCTCGCCCGCCACACGGTCGTCTGGCTGCAGGTCGACGCCGCCGAGGCCTGGCGGCGGATCGCCCGGTCCGACCGCCCGCTGGCGAGCTCGGCGGAGGACGTGGCGAAGCTCCTCGAGGTCCGCCTGCCGCTCTACGAAGAGCTGGCCGACGCGGTGGTGCCGATGGGGGACCGGGAGATCGTCAGCCGCGCCCTGCCGACGCTGCGGGCGCTGCCCGAGCTGCCCGCGGGCACGAAGCTCCTCTGGGCGACCGCGCCCGGCGGCGAGTACCCGGTGCTGGTCGGCCGCGGCCTGCTCGGCTCGGGTTGGTGGCCGCTGGAGAGCCGGCGGTTCCTGATCTCCGACACCGCCGTCGCGCCGCTCTACGGCGCGCGCCTGGAGCCGCTCGGCGGCCGCGCGGAGATCGAGCCGGGGGAGGCGGCAAAGACCCTGTCGAACGCGGAGATGGTCCTGCGCGAGATGGCCCGCGCCGGGGCGACCCGCCAGGACCACGCGGTCGCCCTGGGCGGCGGCGTCGTCGGGGACCTGGGCGGGCTCGCCGCCCACCTCTACCAGCGCGGCGTCCCGGTCGTGCAGGTGCCGACCACGCTCGTCGCCCAGGTCGACTCGGCCTACGGCGGCAAGGTCGGCGTCGACCTCCCCGAGGGCAAGAACTACGCGGGCGCCTTCCAGCAGCCCGCCGCGGTGATCGCCGACACCGAGGTGCTGGCGTCGCTGCCGCCCGAGGAGCTCGCCGCGGGCTTCGTCGAGGTGCTGAAGACCGGTCTCCTCGCGGGGGGCACGCTCTGGGATCGCGTGCGCGCGATCGAGGCGATCGACCCCGCCGACCTCGACGACGTGATCTTCGCCTGCGCCCGTTACAAGTGCGCGATCGTCGCC
>DASZUW010000462.1:0-8192 GCA_035547475.1 Solirubrobacterales bacterium | reverse complement strand
CCGAGGAGGCCGCCCGCGCCGGCGCCTGGAGCGTCCTCTCCGGCCCGGCGGGCGGCGCCGTCGGCGCCGGGCTCCTCGCCCGCCTCTCGGGCGACGGCAACGCGCTCGGCTTCGACATGGGCGGCACCTCCTGCGACGTCTGCGTGGTCGAGGACGGCGAGGTAAAGCGCTCCGACTCGCGCGAGATCGACGGCCGCCCGATCCAGCTGCCGACCGTCGACGTCCACACGGTCGGCGCGGGCGGCGGCTCGATCGGCTGGCGCGACGCGGGCGGCGCGCTGCGGGTCGGCCCCCGCTCGGCCGGCGCCCAACCCGGCCCGGCGTGCTACGGGCGCGGCGGCACCGAGCCGACCGTCACCGACGCCAACCTCCTGCTCGGCAACCTCGCCCCCGACTCGACCCTGGCGGGCGGCGTCGCGCTCGACGCCGAGGCGGCGGAACGGGCGGTCGGCGCGCTCGCCGCGGAGCTGGGGCTCGACCCGCTCCAGACCGCCGCCGGGATCGTCCGCGTCGCCAACCAGGAGATGGTGCGGGCGCTCCGCGTCGTCACCGTCGAGCGCGGCGTCGACCCCCGCCGCTTCGCCCTCCTGCCCTTCGGCGGCGCCGGGCCGATGCACGCGGCGGCGATCGCGGAGGAGCTCGGCATCGGGCGCCTCCTGTGCCCGCGCGCCGGCGGCGTCCTGTCGGCTTTCGGGCTCTGCGCCTCCGACCGACGCCGCGACACCGCCCGCACCGTGATGCTGAGCGGGGCCGACCTCACGGCCGCGCGGATCGCCACCGCCGTCGCCGAGATGCGCGAGGCGGCGGGCGCCGGCCTCGACGGCGCCCGCGCCGAGGTCGTCTACGGCATGCGCTACGCGGGCCAGGCCTTCGAGCTGCCGGTCCCCGGCGACCCCGAGCCCGACCCCTCGGACCTGATCGCCCGCTTCGAATCCGCCCACGAGGACCGCTATGGCCACCGCGACCCCGAGGGGGAAGTCGTCCTCGTCGACATCCGCCTGGCGCTGATCGTCGCCGGCCCCGATCCCCGCCCCGCCGCCGCGAGCGGAGGCGCCCTCGAGGAATCGACGCGCCCGGTCCGCTTCGGCGACGAATGGATCGACACGCCGGTCCTCCGCGGCGAGCCGCAAGCGGGCCACCGGGCGACGGGGCCCGTCATCTTCGAGCTCCCCGAGGCCACCCTCGTCCTGCCGCCGGGCTGGTCCGCGCGGGTCGACGCGTTCGGCACGATCGCGGCGGAGCGATGACCATCGACCCGATCACCCTCCAGGTGATGATCGGCGGCCTCCGCGCCGCCTGCGAGGAGATGGGCGCGACGCTCATCCGCTCCGCCTACTCGGCCAACATCAAGGAGCGCCACGACTGCTCGACGGCGCTCTTCGACGCGGGCGGCGAGCTCGTGATGCGGGCCGAGCACATCCCCGTCCACCTCGGCTCGATGCCCGACGCCGTCGCCGCCGTCCTCGGCGAGCGCCACGAGCCGGAGGTCGAATGGATCCTCAACGACCCCTACCGCGGCGGCACCCACCTCCCCGACATCACGCTGATCTCCCCCGTCTTCGTCGACGGGGAACTCTTCGGCTTCGCCGCCTCGCGCGCCCACCACGCCGACGTCGGCGGGCCGACCCCCGGGTCGATGCCAGCCTTCTCGCGCCGCCTCGACGAGGAGGGCGTCGTCATCGAGCCGACCCGCGCGACGACCGCGGCCCTCGAGGACCTCGTCGCCCGCATGCGCAACCCGCGCCAGCGCCTCGCCGACCTGCGCGCCCAGCAGTCGGCCAATCGGGTCGGCCGGCTGCGCCTGGCCGAGCTCGCCGCCCGCCACGGCGCCACCGGCCTGCGCGAGGGCATGAGCGAGATCCTCGCCTACTCCGAGCGCCGCACCCGCGCCGCCCTCGCCGCGCTCCCCGACGGCACCTACAGCGCCGAGGACTTCCTCGAAGACGACTCGCCCCACGGCAGCCAAAGGGACATTCGCCTCTGTGTGACGGCGATACTCGACGGCGAGACCCTGCGCCTCGACTTCTCCGGCACCGACCCACAGGTGGAGGGCAACCTCAACTGTCCCCTGTCGGTGACGAAATCCGCCGCGTTCTTCGCCGTCCGCGTCCTCACCGACCCCGACGCGCCGCCCTGCGCCGGCGCCCACCGCCCGATCGAGGTCAGCGCCCCGCGCGGCTGCCTGCTGAACGCCGAGCCGCCCGCCGCGGTCGTCGCCGGCAACGTCGAGACCTCGAGCCGCGTCGCCGACCTCGTGATCGCGGCGCTCGCCGGCGCCCGCCCGGTCCCCGCCCAGGGCCAGGGCACGATGAACAACCTGACCCTGGCGGGCGCGGGCTTCACCTATTACGAGACGCTCGGCGGCGGCCAGGGCGCCTGCCCCGACGCCGACGGGCCGAGCGCGATCCACGTCGCGATGTCGAACACGCTGAACACCCCGGTCGAGGCGCTGGAGACGGAGTTTCCGCTCCGGGTGCGCGAGCTGGCCCTCCGGCGGGGCTCGGGCGGGGCGGGCGCCCACCGCGGCGGCGACGGCCTCGTCCGCGAGCTGGAAGCGCTCGCGCCGATGCGCTTCACGCTGCTCACCGAGCGCCGCCGCCACGCCCCGCGCGGACGTGAAGGCGGCGCCGACGCGGCGCCTGGTAAAAACCTCTTGGACGGGAATCCACTCCCGTCCAAGAGTGAGGGAGATTTGGCTCCAGGGAGCCGTTTGAGGATCGAAACGCCGGGTGGCGGCGGGCACCGCTCTGCCTAAATTCCGGTGACAGACATTTGGTGTTTCGCGCCGCGTTCTCTAGAATGCGCACCCTCGGGTGGGCACAACGGCCCCGCACGGCCTGGACTCACGCCCCGCCCCCTATAAACCGCACACGACCTCCCCAGGTACTGACTTCAAATGCCAATCGCTCTCAAGGAATGGGCTGTAACCGTCCGCGCTCTCGCCGAGGGTGAGCAGCTGCTCACGCTCCGCAAGGGCGGAATTCGCGAGGAGAACAAGCACTTCGAACTCGAGCACGACCGCTTCTTCCTCTACCCGACCTTCGACCACCAGCGGAACGACCTCGTCCGGGAGTCGCACCATCCGGAGCTGCGCCGCGCCCTCGAGGAGGGCGTTTGGCCCGACGAGGAGCCGCCGCCGAAGGCGCTGATCCAGGACGGTGGCATCCCCCAGCCCGACCGCGTGCGGCTGCGCGCCTGGGCGGAAGTGACCGACCACGTCACGATCGAAGACCGGCGCACGCTCGACTGCCTCTCGCCGTACTACATCTGGACGCCGGACTACGCCGAGAAGCGCCTGGCCTGGAAGCGCCGTCATCCGCTCCACATCCTGCTGCTGCGGGTCCATCGCATCCCCCGCCCGGTCACGGTGCGGGTCCGCGACGAGTACCACGGTTGCCGCTCCTGGGTCGAGATCGACCGCGAACTGCCCTTCGAGGGCACGCCGGTGATGGCCGACGAGGAGTTCGACCGCGCTCGCCAGGAGATCCGCGAAGTCTGCGGTCAGGCTGAGCCTGCGCTCGTCTGACCGGCGCATAGCGGCGTCCTCCCTCGCTCACGTGCAGAGCACCATCGCTCGGTCGTCCTCGCTCTGCTTGGTCAGCCGAGCGCAGGCTTTAGCCTGGGAGCATGTCCTGGGTCGAAACTGAGTCGCTGTCGTTCACCGCGCGGCACGACTCGGGCGACGCCGCGTACGCCGATCGCACGCTCGACCGGCTGGAGACGCTGCGGCTGCGGCTCGAAGACCGCTTCGAGAAGATGCCGGCCGAGGTCACGGTCGTCATCCACACCAACCCGGTGTCGCTGACCGTGGCCCACCCGTTCCTCCCCGCCGCGCGCTGGGCGGCGGCGCCGGCCGGGCGCCGCTACCTCGCGGGCTGGCCGATGGAAACCGAGCTCCACGTCCTGAACGACCGCCACATGGAACGGCGCGCCGCCGGCGAGGACTCGCGCGAGGCGCTGCGCGGCACCGCCGAGCGCCTCTACGCGCAGCTCGTCCTCGCCACCAACAACACGGCGTTGCCGCCGTCGTGGACCCCCAGGCGCTTCGCTCGGTACCTGCGCTGGGCCTGGCTCGTGGAAGGCGGCGCCCAGTACTTCGCCCGCCAGGTCGGCCTCTACCGCGCCGCGGTGCTGCTGCGCCTGCGCGGCGGCGGCCGCGTCGCCTTCCCGCCCTCGCGCCGCGACGCGGTGATCCTCGGCGGCACGATCTTCGACCTGCTCGAGAACGAGCGCGGCCCCGAGGCCTGCGAGCGCCTCGTCGACGGCCTCCTCCCCGGCGGCCCCGCCGTCACCCTCGAAGACGCCTTCGACGCCCGCTTCCGCGACATCGAAGCGGCCTGGCGCGACTATCTGCGCGAAATGGTGCGCGGCCCGGCCGGCGTCCGCTGAGGGCGCGCGCCGCTCAGCCGCTGATTTCGTAGACGATCCAGACGATCACGATGGCGACCACCAGGGCGCCGGCGACGTAGAGCGCCAGGCGTCCGGGGCTGACCGGGTCGCCGCCGGTCGCGCGCAGGCGCGCCTCGCCTTCGAGCTCTTCGCGCTCCTCCGATTCGGGCTCGGTGACCGTCTCCTCGAGGATCCGCCGCGCCTCGTGCGCGTGTTCCCTGTTCACCCAGATGTCGCGCGGCCCGGCGACCAGGAAGTCGGGGTTGTCGAAGCCGCCCGCCCGTTTGAGGATGCTCGGGATCCCCGACTCGATCAGGAGGCCCTGCAGCATCTCCGCTTCGGCCTGGTTGCGGGCGAAGCCGACCTTCACCAGCTTGCCGCCGCCTCCGCCGCCGCCACCGCCGCCCTCCTCGCCGCCGTCACCGCCGCCGCCGTGCGACCCGCGCGAGTGCGCCCCGCGGTGTTTGGTCGCCTCGGCCATGGTTACTTCTACCCGATCTCGAGCTCGGCGCTCGAAATTTTCAGATCGGCCAGGTGAAAGCCCTGCAGGTCGGGGTTCTCGGCGTCGGCCAGCGAGATGATCACGTAGATGGGTTCGGGCCAGTTCTGCGCCTGGTTCACGTCGGTCTGCGATGGATAGGCGGCGCTCTTGGTGTGCGAGTGGTAGATCGCCAGCAGCTCGCCGTCGGCTTCGATCTCCTTCAGCGCGTCGAACTGGCCCTGCGGGTCCATCTCGTAGCGCAGCGGGCTGGCGGCCGCGTTGGCGACCCGCACCACCTTCGTCGCCACGCCGTCCTTCCCGCCGACCATGCCGCAGCACTCGTTCGGCAGATCCTCGCGCGCGTGCGCGACCATCTCGTCGACCAGCTCCTGGGAGATCTTCACGCCCGCGAGGCTACTGAACCGCCGCGGCGCGTCGCCCGGCAGGCCGCCTCATGGAGGTCCTGGCAGGCTGTGACCCCCATGAGGCGCCCAGGACGTGAGGCTTTCGTAAAACAGGGGGCGC
This sequence comes from Solirubrobacterales bacterium, assembly GCA_035547475.1. Classification (GTDB taxonomy): domain Bacteria; phylum Actinomycetota; class Thermoleophilia; order Solirubrobacterales; family 70-9; genus VAYN01. The sequence continues at coordinate 2,797 of DASZUW010000462.1, read as the reverse complement.
GTGTCCGTGACGAACTCCACGGTCCCGTCACCGCCTCATGCGGACCGCGCGCGAAAAGTCCTCCATATCAGGACTTTTCGGCCCATCGACATCCCCCCTGCGGCTGTGGAGCTTTTCTCTCGCATAGCGAGAGGTTCGCTCCACAGCAGAGTCTTGAGTGGTGGGAAGGCGTGAGGAAGACGGGAGGCTTCGCTCCATGGTCTGAGGGACCGGGCGCCAGCTCCACAGCACGTCTTCGTGGAGCCCGTGCGGCTCGGCGGGTCCGGGCGGCGATCGTGAGGCGTCGGTAGGCGAACCAGGCGGGCTTCGGGGTGCCGTCGAGGCGCAGGAGGCCGGCGCCTTGGCAGAAGGAGCAGTGAGGGTCGGCGGAGGCCTCGTCCTGCCAGGCGTACCAGTAGGCGCCGGCGATACGCCAGCGATGGCGCATCGCGAGCAGCCGCTCGAAGGCGTCGCGGAGAAATCGCGCCTGGCCTTCCTCGCCCTCGACGAAGGCGGATGGGTAGTCGGCGTGGGAGGCGACGCCGAACTCGGTGACGATCAGCGGCTTGCGCGCCGCCCCGCCGGCCGCCATGGCGGCCCGCACTTTCCCGAGTTGGTAGTCGAGCTCGGCGATCGTCGCCGCGTAGGGATGGATCGCGGCGAAGTCGAAGTCGCGGCGCACGCCGGGTACCCGCAGGAGCCGCCGTATGAAGACCCAGGTCTTCATCCCGTAGCCGACCGGCGCGACGCCCGCGAGGACGACCCTCGCCGCCGGGTCGGCCCCGCGGATCGCGGTCGCCGCGGCGCGCAGGAGCCTCGCGTAGCCGGCCGGTTCGATCCTCGGCGCCCAGTACAGCCGAAAGTTCGGCTCGTTCCAGATCTGCCAGCGACGGATCGGCTCGCGCCGCGCCCGGCCTCTCCAGAAGCTACCGCCGGGCCCGTACCGCGCGACGAGCACCCGCAGGAACCCCTTCCACCGCGCGAGCGCCTCGCCGTTCAGCGGCGGCCGCTCCTGCCGGCCGAGCCACGCCGGCGTCCCGTAGACGAACGGCAGCAGCTCGATCCCCCGCGCGGCCGCCGCCCCGATCACGCCGTCGACGGTGGCGAAGTCGTACCGACCCCGCTCCGGCTCGCATTCGAACCAGAAGATCGGCATCCGCAGCACGTCCACCGTCCCCCGCATGCGGGCGAGGTCGGCCTTCGACGGCGTCGCCTGGGGGACGATCCCGAAGAATTCCGGCGGCGCCTTCGCGGCGTCTGCCGGCGCAGCGAGGACGGCCGCCGCCACCATGAGGGTGGCGAGGACCGACGCCCTCCTCATTCGACGAACCGGGCGATCGCCGGATGGGCGCGGCAGTACTGGCGGCAGCCGGTGTACCCCGGGTCGGTCACCAGCACCCGCCCCGCGCCGGCGGCGACGGCGCGCGCCGGACCACCGCTCAACGGCACCCGCAAGCCCGCCCACCCGCCGTAGCCGGGATCCGCGCGGCCGTCGGCGAGGATGCGGAGCGCGCGGTAGTCCCCGTATGGGTTCGGCTTCCCGATCACGAAGGTCGCGCCGCCGACGCCCCGCACGGCGGAGCCGACGATCATCGGCAGCCGCACCAGCCCGTGCCTGCCGACCCCACTCGCCTGCCGCCCGCGCCGGTTCAGCCGCAGGTAGAAGCCGCGCCGATCGTCGGTTTCCCCGACCGCGACGAGCCCGCCGCCGGGGCCCGGCACGACCGCCCTGAGCAGCGGCGACTCGCCCAGGCCGCGCTCCCGCGCCGAGCTCGCGGCCGCCCGGTCGAAGCGACGGTCGACCTCGCCGCCGGGGGTGACCCGCACGAGGTAGATCCGGTGGGTGCCGCAACAGACCGAGCCGCCGAGCAGGACCGCCCCGTCGCCGCCGACCGCCACGCCACGCGGCAGGCTCGGCGGCAAGGCGAAGCTCGTCGTACCGGCCCGGCCGAAGCCACGGTCGGGACGTCCGTCGGGGAGCAGGCGGAAGAGGCGCGCCCGGCTTCGCCGCCGGGATTCGGGGACGTTGACGTCGAGGAGGATGCGGCCTCCGGGCGAGCGCAGGAGGTGGATGGCGACGAAGCGATCACCGCAACGGGGACAGGGCACCGAGACGCGGCCCGCCCGGCCGAACCCGCGATCGACGCTGCCGTCCAGCTTGAAGCGGCGGACGACGATCGCGCGTCGATCGGCGCGCAGGTCGGCGACGAGCGCCCGCCCCGCCGCGTCCGCCCCGACGGTGTAGCCGAAGCCCGGGGCCAGCTCCAGCCTCCCGTCGCCCGCGAAGCCACCTTCGAGGTGCCCGCGCCCGTCGAGGCGCAGGAGAAAGCGGCCGTCACGACAGGCATCGCCGCAGGAGCGCAGGTTGCCGAGCACGTAGGCGGACCCGTCGTCGGCGCCCGCGAAGCCGAAGATCTCGCTGAACGGTCCCGTTCCGGTGTCCGGTCCGACGGGCCCCGGGACCGGCACGGTCGCCACCCCGCCTTCGCCGTAGGAGGCATCGAGGCCGGCGCGGCCCGCGGCGCCCGCGACCGCGACGACGGCCAAGACCAGCCCCACCGCGACCGCGACGAGCCCGGACGCGCGGACGCGCCCGTCCCTCACCGGTCCCTCTCCCCTCGCAACCGCATCCCGCGATCAAAGACCGTGGAGCGGCGGAAAAGTTGCGCCCCGGTCAGGCACGCGCCCGCTCAGGGCCGGGAGCGCCCGGCTACCACCAGACGGTGGAGTCGAGGTTCTCGATCTCCTCCAGCGGCTTCGTGTAGATGCCGGAGGAGAGGTACTTCCAGCCGTCGTCGGGGATCAGGAAGACGACGTT
>DASZUW010000461.1:0-4959 GCA_035547475.1 Solirubrobacterales bacterium | reverse complement strand
GCTCGTCGCCGCCACGCCGACGCCGCTGAGCGCGACCGGCGGCCCGTAGCTGCCGTTGGCGTTCAACAGGTGCAGCGACGCCGTCGCCTCGCCGATCGCCGACGGGGCGAACCGGACCAGCACGGTGCAGCCCATCCCGGGTTCGATCGCCGCGCCCTCGCAGTCGCCCGCGGAGACGATGAAGTCTTCGCGCTGCGCCCCCGTCACCGAGAAGCGCGGTTCCACCGGGGCTTCGGAGATCCGCACGTAGACGCCCTTGCCGCGCCCGATCGTCCCGACTGCCTGTTCGCCGAATTCCAGCGCCCCGCTCGTCGCTTCCAGCCCGCCGGTCTTCGGGAAGCGCAGCTTGATGAAGTCGCCGGCCTCGACTTCCTGGTCCCCGGGCGGCGCTTCGAACGCGTGCGCGCTCGAGACGACCCACTGGTGGCCGGCGCTGTCGGCGACCCCGTTGAGCGCGGTGACCACCCCTTCGCCGTTCACCGAGACGCTGCTGACGCAGGGGAGTTCGGCGGCCGAGGCTTCTTCCTTGGCCGCTTCGAGGACCTCGACGATCGTCGACCCGGTGGGCGCGACGACCCGGCAGAGCCGCGGATTGCCGAAGCCGTTGTCGACCAGGAGGGTCAACGGCACCGGCGTGCCCGCCGGGATTTCCGGCCCCGCGACGAAGCGCGGCGGGTAGGCGACGAACCGGCCGCCGGCGAGGGCGCGCAGCGCGTCCTGGGTCGCGTAGAGGTTGGGCGAGGCTTCGCCTTCTCCCGCTTCGAATTCGAAGCTCCCCGCGTTCGGCCCCGTCTGGCGCTGCAGCGAGAGCAGGTAGTCGGCGGGCGTCCGGCCCAGCGGCGTGCTCCATGGAGCTTCGTCGAGGTCGACTTCGCAGGTCTCGAGGCCGTCGAGCGCCCAGGCGTTGGTGTCGGCACTCGGACCGAAAGGCGTTTCGAAGGTGCCGGCGTTCGGATCGAACTGCGCTTCGAGGAAGGCGATCCCGCGGGCGACCGCCGGGTCGGCGGGCGTGGCGCCGGTGGTGCAGAGCGCGGCCAGCGCGGCGCCGGTGAATTCCGCTTCGCTTTCGGCGCCCGGCGAGCCCGCGGTGAAGCGCCAGCCGCCGTCCGCCCCTTGGTTGCGGCGCAGGTATTCGGCCGATTTGGCCAGCAGCGCCCGCGGCGCGCCGACCGCCGACATCGCCAGGGCGCCGAACACCGTCTCGCTCACCGAGGTGTCGTGGCCGTAGCTGCCGCCGAAGCGGTAGAGCGAGGCGAGCTGCGCGACCGCGTTCTGGTCGGCCGACAACGCCCCCGGCCGCAGGCCGCCCGCGTAGGAGTTCAGGACGATGCGCGCATAGTCGCCGGCGATCTTCCCGCTCGGGTTCTGGTTGACCTTCGGTTCGGTCGGTTCGGCGAACGGGGTCGAGGTCCATTCGGTGCGGAAGAAGTCGTCGAGGCTGGGCGCGCCCGGGTCGGGGCCGTGGACGTCCGCGGGGCTGACGCCGGCCTCGGCCAGCGCGCTCATGGCCCAGTCCGCCCCGAACCCTTCGAGGGCGCCGGTGGCGAGGTTCTGCTGTCCGCGGATCCAGCTCGTCGCCGATCGGATCGCCTGCGAGACTTCTTCCTGGGTCGCGGCGGAGGCCCCGGCCGGGATCAGGCCGAGCACCGCGATCACGGCCGCCAACAGGGCGGCCACGGGATGACGTTTCATGTCGTTGCTCCTTTCGGGGCGACGACACGCACGCGCGGAGGCGGGTGAGGGTCGCCGCCTATACGCGAGACGGTTCACTCCCTCACGACCGGGTCTTCGGACTTGGGGTCAGCCTCGCGAATCTCCTTCCCGAGCCTTCTTTTCCTCGGCTCAGTGGACCTGACGATCCGCTCGTCACCCTCACCGCTGCGCGTCAGTCCCGGATTCACACCGGGTTCCCCGCGTCGTGAGCGGGGCGATTCCTACCACAGCCGCGCGGAGCGGGTCAAGCGCCGGCGACCCGCGCGTCCCGTCTTGACCCCTGCGCTAGGCTCGCCGCACAAAGATCAGGGATCGGTGGCAAAGGGAAGCCGGTGAGAGTCCGGCGCGGGCCCGCCACTGTGACCGAGGAAGCCCGTCGCAGGCGCGACGCGCGGCCACTGGTCCACCGACCGGGAAGGCGCGACGGGATGGCTCGGAAGCCAGGAGACCTCCTCCGACCCCCAACGTCGACCGCCCTCGCGGAAAGGGGCCAGGCAATGCGCAAAATCATCGCGACGCTGATCGTCGCCACCCTCTCGTCAGTCTTCCTCGCGACCGCCGCGCGGGCGGCCCCGACGCAGGTCGACGTGCGGATCGAGGGCAGGGAAAAAACGCTCTTCGAGGGCCCGGTGCTGGTGGAATCCGACGGCGTCAGGGCCTCCTCGGACACCCAGGCCCGCAGTTGCGACGGGATCGACCCCCTTGACCCCCAAAACGTCACCCCCCAGCCGACGCCGACGGCGGCCGCGGCGGACGCGCTCGGCCTGATCGGCGCGACCTTCGACGGCCAGTGGTACCCGGGCTTCGACGACTACTTCATCACCCGCTGGGGCCCCGACTCCCAGAGTCCCGGCGAATCGGCCTACTGGGGGGTCCTCGTCAACGACACCCTCACCGCCGTCGGCGGCTGCCAGTATCAGCTCGACGGCGGCGACGAAGTCCTCTGGGTCTACGACGCCTTCAAGGGGCGGCCGAACCTCGCCCTCTTCCCGGCGGCCGCCGAATACGCCTCCGGTCCGCGACCGCTGACCGCCACCGTGGCGCTGGACAAGCCGATCACGGTGGAAGTGGTCGCCTTCGAAGACGACGCGGAGGACGAACCCCCGGCCGCCCCCGGCCGCGCCGGCTCGAGCCCCTTCGAGGGCGCGGTGATCGCTCCGGTCGCGACGACGGCGGAGGGTTTCGAGCGGGTCGAACCCGACTCCTCGGCGACGGTGGAGACCGGCCCCGAAGGCAAGGCGACGCTCACCTTCGGCGAGGCCGGCTGGCGCCGGATCAAGGCGACGGTCGTCGAAGGCGCCGCCGAAGGAGCGATCCGCTCGAACCGCCTCGACGTCTGCGTCACCGGCGGCGTGCCGACGAAAGCGCTCGAAGGCGCAACGAATTGCGACGAACTGCCGGCCGCCGATCGGGTCCGGGTCGCGCCGCGGCTGGTCGAGAAAGCGTCCCCGCCCACCGACGGGGGCGGCGACGCGGGCGGCGGCACCGAAGGCGGCGGCACCGGCACCGCAAGCGGCGGGAACGGCACGGCGGGCGGCGGCGGGAGCGGCGGCGGCACCGGACCGAACCAGGGCGCCCCACCCGCGGGAGGGTCCCCGCGGCCCGGGACGCTGAAGGTCAGCGTGCCCAAGGTCGATCGCAGGCGCCTCGGCGAGGGCAAGGTCGGCCTCAGCTGGAAGGTGACCGACGCCGGCCCGGGCGTCCGCGAATGGACGGTCTCCTCCCGCACCCTCGGCCGGAAGGCCGCCAGGTGGGTGATCCGGGCGCGCGGCGGCGCGGGGACGACGGCGACCCTGCGGCTGCCGACGGGCCACGCCTACAGGCTGCGCTTCGCGATCACCGACGCGCGCGGGCAGACCTCGACCATCGCGCTCGGCACCGTGAAGGTGCCGAAGGCGGGACGTCGCCGCCGGCGATGAGACTCCTGGCCGCGAGCGCGATCGCCGCCGTGGCGCTGGGCGCGGCGGGGATCGCGCTCGCGCTGACCCCCGGGCACGGGGCGCTGATCGACACCACCGTGCGCTACCTGCAGGAACGGCAGGCCGCGAGCGGGGGCTTCGCCGAACCAGGGCAGGAGCCGAGCCAGGGCTTCAGCGCCTGGGTCGCCCTGGCGCTCGCCTCGGCCGGGATCAATCCACAGGACCAGGCCCGCTGCGGCACGTCCGCCTTCGAATACCTCGAAGGGCACTTCGCCGCCGGGCTCGAAGAAGAACTTGCCTGGCCGCGGGTCGCGGTCACCACCCTCGAGCGCGAACTGCTGGTCGTCGACGCCTCCGGGACCGACCCTCACAGCTTCGCCGGCCACGACCTGGTGGCGGAGATCCTCGCCCGGCAACTGGAAGACGGCTCCTTCCCCTACACGCCCGACGGCACGCACGGCGAATCCAACGACACGATCTTCGCGATCCTCTCCCTCGGCCCCGTGCACGAGCCCGCCGTCGCCGCGGCGGTCGCCGCGGCGCGCGAATGGCTGGTCTCGGCCCAGCTCCAAGACGGCGGCTGGTACTACTCGGGCGCCAACCCGCACGGCGAAGTCGACATGACCGGGGCCGCGATCCAGGCCTTGGTCGCCGCCGGGCCGCCCGCCGGAGAACCGGCGCTCGGCGAATACCGGCTGGCGATCGCCGCGGGCCTCGAATACCTCGAACGCGCGCAACTGCCCGACGGCGGCTTCCCCTCCTCGCCCGGGGGCGAAACCGAATCGAACGTCGCCTCGACCGCCTGGGCGGTGCAGGCGCTCTGGGCCGTCGGCCAGGACCCGGAAGCGTGGACGACCGGCCCCGAAGCGCGGGAACCGCTCGACTACATGGAATCGATGCAGCAGCCCGACGGCCACATCCGCTGGCGGGCGAGCGCCGACATGAACGGGATCTGGATGACCGCTTATGTCACCCCCGCCTTCGACGGGCATCCGCTGCCGATCCCGCCGGCCGCCCGCGCGAACCCGCGGGCCTCCCGCGGCGAAACGGCGGCGTGCCTCGCCGCGGGCGCGAGCGGCGGCGGCGGAGACGACGGCGAGGAAGGCGTGATCGCCGGTGGCGGTGGCGGGGGCGCGCCCGCCTTCAGCAGGCCGAAGGCCCAGAGCGTGGGCAAGACGCCCGGCGGGGCCCGCCTCGTCCACGGCTCCGCGCTCGGTGCGCGCGACCGCAGCCGCTCGCGGCGGGGCCCGAACGCGGCGCAGCCGCGCGGCGCGGAGACCACGGAGCCGCGACGACCCTCGGAGGCCGACCCCGAAGCGCCCGCGGT
>DASZUW010000460.1:0-2535 GCA_035547475.1 Solirubrobacterales bacterium | reverse complement strand
GAGACGGCGACCAGGTCGAGCCCGGTCCGCTCCGCCTCGACCGAGAGCTCGAGCAGCTCACGCGGTCCGAACTGCTCCGCCGAGGCCTTGTAACCGATCCTGATCGCCATCCACATCCTCCTGGGCCGTTGCTTGCCCCAGGAGCCTTACAGGTCGGCGCCGCGAGGTCAGGAAGGGGGCAGTCGATGGAAGGTGCGCGGCGCGACGCGCTCCTCGGGCAGCTCGAAAAAGGTGTTGAAGGTCAGCACGGGCGTGCCCTTCTTTCCCGCTTCGGCGAGTCGCTCGCCTGCTTCTCGCTTGATCCGCTGGATTTCCTGGAGGTGGTTCCAGTAGAGGTCGCGCAACTCGCCCCACCCCTCCTCGTCGACCTGGACCGGCAGGTGGCTTATGTGGTGGTCGGGGCGACGGGCATACGTCCCGGCGCTGAACGCGCAGCTGGCCTCCGCTGCGGCATGACAGAAGATGAGGCGCGAGAAGGAGGCTCGTTCCTCCTCGCTCAGTTTCGCGAACTCCTCATCGCTGTGGGCGAAGGAGACGGCGCGGTAGCGGTGTTCGATCGCTCCTCGGCGCGGCGTTTCGTCGGTCAGCTCGATGAGCCCATGCTCGTGAAGAAGTCGCACGTGATAGGCGACGTGACTCGCGCCGATTCCCAGCTCCCGCCCGATCTCGACCGGGCTCGCTTCCCGGTCGGCCAAGATCGTGAGCGCCCGGCAGCGGATTGGATGCGCCAACACTCCCGTGAACATGCTCTCGTCGACGATCTTTGCCCCCACCGCAACCTCCTAGTTCCCTGATTGAAATAACGGACTTTAAGCATACGGTCGATTTTCTTCTAAAAACGGATTGAGTGAACAAAACGACTGAGATAGTCGAATCCCTATTTCCGGTCGCCCCCTTCGTTGTCGCCAGACCGACAACTGGAAGGAGGTGGGGGCGCATGACGATCAAGGCCAATGCGTTGACGATGCCGACGGTCTCTGTCACCAAGTACAACTGATGATCCGCCGGGCACCCTGGACGGGTGCCCGGCCCCCACTCACAGCTCGTCGAGCAGGCCGGCGATGCGGCGGAGGACGTCGGCGGCGGCCTCGAGGTCGCGGTCGGGGACGTCGGCGAGGGCGTTCTCCCAGCGCTTCAGCCAGAGGCGGCGGCGCTTCTTGAGGACGGCGCGGCCCTCGTCGGTGAGGGCGACGAGGACGCGGCGGCGGTCGGCGTCGCTGCGGACGCGGGTGACGATGCCCTCGGCCTCGAGCTCGTCGAGCATCGCGGTCACCCTGGCCGGGCTGAGGCGGGCGGCCTCGGCGATCTCGCCCGCCGTCGCGGCGTCGCTCCTGTCGAGGGCGAAGAGGGCGCGGACCTGGGCGATCGTGAGGCCGTCCTCGGCCTTGCGGTGCTGGTCGCGGCCGCGCAGGCGGCGCTCGGCGCCCATCAGGCAGCCGAACTCCTCGCGGACGGCCGCGAGGGCGTCGGTGCGCCGGTCGGCCGCCGCGATGCTCATGCGGACTCCAACGCGAGCTCGCGGGTTTCCGCGTCGGTGAGGGGCGACTCCGGGGCGGCACCGCGGCGACGGGCGCGGCGCTCGATCCGCGCGAGGATCAACGTCGGCAGCAGGGCCGCCGCGGTGATGCCCATCACCCAGATGAACGTGGTCCCGAAGGCAGCGGCCATCGCGGGCTGCGAGGTCCCCGCCGATTCGAGGTGGGTCTGCAGGATCACGGTGAGGATCGCCGTGCCCATCGAGCCGCCGACCCGCTGGAGGGTGGTCAGCTGCGGCGTCGCGTGGGTCACCTGGTCGGGCCGGAGGACGCCGTAGGCGGCGGTCATCGCGGGCATGATCGACATGCCGATGCCGAAGCCGCGGACCACCATCGCCGCGCCGATCAGGAGGAACGGGGTGTCGGCGCCGAGCAGGACGAACGGGATCGTCGCCGCGAGCGTGATGACGGTGCCGAGCGCGGCGGTGATGCCTCCGCCCCACCGTTCGGTGGCGCGGCCCGACAGCCCCATCGCCACCGCCGCGCCGAGCCCCTGGGGAATCAGCAGCAGGCCGGTGTCGACGGCGTCCTGGCCGCGGACGGTCTGGAAGTAGAGCGGCATCAGGACCATCGCGCCGAAGAGCGCGGCGCCGAGACAGAAGGTCGTGATCGACGCGGCGGCGAAGGCGCGGTCCTTGTAGAGGCGGACGTTCAGCAGCGGGTTCGGCACCTTCAGCGCGCGCAGGACGAAGGCGGCGACGCCGAGGAGGCCGATCACCAGCGGGACCAGCACCGAGCCCGCGAAGAGGGTGCCGGCGGAGCCGGTCTCGGCCAGCCCGTAGGTGATGCCGACGAGGCCGACGGAGAGGATGCCGAGGCCGAGGAAGTCGAGCGGCTCCGCCTCTTCCGGCCGGTCCTTGGGCAGCAGCTTCAGCGCCGCGACCAGGGTGAGGATGCCGACCGGCAGGTTGACGAGGAAGATCGACTGCCAGGAGACGTGCTCGAGCAGCAGGCCGCCGATGGTGGGGCCGAAGATCGGGGCGAGGACGATCGGGACGCC
>DASZUW010000459.1:0-2754 GCA_035547475.1 Solirubrobacterales bacterium | reverse complement strand
GGCGCGTGAGCGCCGCGCCCTCCGCGGCCTCGGCCGGCAGGGCGGGGTTCGGCGAGCGCCTCGGCGGCCTCGCCCGCCAGGCCGGCCGCGACCTCGCCTACCTCTCGATCGGCGGCCTCACCGCCGTCCTCGCCTTCTGCGTCTGGGTGACGGCGGTGAGCGTGACGCTGTCCCTGATCGTCTTCATCATCGGGCTGCCGATCTTCCTGCTGAGCGTGATCGCGTTCCGCTGGACGGCGGAGCTCGACCGGCGCAACGCCGCGCTCCTCCGCGGCCGGCCCCTGCGCGGGACCTACCGCGACCACCGCGGCGAGAGCTTCCTCGCCCGCCTCGCGAGCACCACCCGCGACGCGCAGACCTGGAAGGACCTCGCCTGGCTCGTCGCCCACTCGGTGCTCGGCTTCGCCTTCGCCGTGATCGCGGTGTCGGCGGTCGCCTCGGTGATCGCCTCCTTCGTGATGCCGCTCTGGTACTGGTCGATCCCCGGCGGCGTCGAGTGGGGCCCCTGGAACGTCGACAACCTGCCGCTCGCGCTGGTCGCGACGGTGCTGTCGATCCCCCTGGCGGCGTTGGCCTTCGCGGTGGACCGGGGGATGGCGAAGGCGGAGCTGTGGCTGGCGGAGACGCTGCTGGACGGCGATGAGCTGGGCGCGGGCGGGCGGTCCGCCGCCGGCTCGCCGACCCTGCCGCTCTCCACCGACTCGCTGCGCCGGGCGGTGCCGGAGGGCGAGCTCTCGCTCGCCCTCCACGCCGCGATCTCCGGCATGGTCGGGCTGCTCTGCACGGCGATCTGGGCGGCGGCCGGGGGCGGGTACTACTGGCCCGCCTGGGTCTGGCTCGCCCTGGTCATCCCGCTGAGCCTCCACTTCGGCCTGCGCGAGGCGCTCCGCGTCGCCCCCGAACGCCGCGGCCTGGCGATCCAGGCCGTGGTCTCGCTGGTGGTGATCGGCATCACCGTGGCGATCTGGGCGCTCGCCGGCTTCGGCACCTTCTGGCCGATCTGGACGATCCTCGGGTTGATCGTGCTCTTCCTGATCGTCGTCCTGGCGCGCCTGGCGTGGCGCCGGCTCTACGGCGACGAGCGCGAACGGGAGCTGACCGAGCGGGTCGAGACGCTGACCGAGACGCGCCGCGGCGCCCTCGACGTGCAGGCGGCCGAGCTCCGCCGCATCGAGCGCGACCTCCACGACGGCGCCCAGGCGCGCCTCGGCGCCCTCTCGATGCAGCTCGGCCGCGCCGAGGAGGGGCTCGCCGACCGTCCCGAGATCGCCGCGCTGGTGCGCCGGGCGCGCGCCGAGGCGACCGCGGCGAACGCCGAGCTGCGCGACCTGGCGCGCGGCATCGCCCCGCCGGTGCTCTCCGACCGCGGCCTCGCCGCGGCGGTCGAGGCGCTCGGCACCCGGGCGCCGATCCCGGTGACGGTGGACGCGCGGATCTCCCGCCGCCCGGCGCCGGTGGTGGAGAGCGCCGCCTACTTCGTCGTCGCCGAGTCGCTCACCAACGTCGCCAAGCACGCGCCGGGGGCGCGCGCGACGGTGACGCTGCGGCTCGCGGGCGACACCCTCGACGCCGTCGTCGCCGACGACGGGCCGGGCGGCGCCGAGGTCACCGCGGGCGGCGGGCTCGACGGCCTGCGCCGCCGCGTCGCGGCGCTCGACGGCGAGCTCCGGGTCTCCTCCCCGCCCGGCGCGGGGACGCGGATCGAGGTGAGGCTGCCGTGCGGGTCGTGATCGCCGAGGACAGCCTGCTGCTGCGCGAAGGGCTGATCGCGCTGCTGCGCGAACACGAGATCGACGTGGTCGCCCAGGCCGCGGACGGCGAGGGCCTCCTGCGCATCGTCGGCGGGCACAAGCCCGACCTGGCGATCGTCGACGTCCGCCTGCCCCCGACCTTCACCGACGAGGGCGTCCGCGCCGCGGTCGAGGCGCGCCGGCGCCGCCCCGAGATGGGCGTCCTGATCCTCTCCCAGTACGTCGAGCCGGTCTACACGGCCGAGCTCCTCGCCGGCGGCGAGGGCGGCGTCGGCTACCTCCTCAAGGAGCGGGTCGGCGACATCCCCGCCTTCCTCGACGCGATCCGCCGCGTCGCCGCCGGCGGCACCGCCCTCGACCGCGAGGTCGTCGCCGAGCTGGTCGGCGAGCGCCGCGCCGAGTCCGAGAGCCCGATCGACGCCCTCTCCCCGCGCGAGCGCGAGGTCCTCTCCCTGATGGCCGAGGGCCGCACCAACAACGCCATCGCCGAGCAGCTCGTCATCACCCCCGGCGCGGTCGAGAAGCACGTCTCCAGCATCTTCGGCAAGTTGAACCTCGCCGCCGCCGCCGACGACCACCGGCGGGTGCTGGCGGTGCTGGCGTTTCTGCGGGCGACGGACGGGGGCTGAGGGGCCGGCCGGCGGCTTCCGCCTATGGCCGCTCCGTCAACGCCAGCCTGTGCGCCACGGCGGCGGCCTCGGTGCGGCTGCGGACGCCCAGCTTGCCGAGGATCCGGGACACGTGGACGCTCGCCGTCTTCTCGGCCATGAAGAGGGACGCGGCGATCTCGCGGTTCGTGGCGCCTTCGGCGAGCATCGCCAGGACCTGGTGCTCGCGGGGGGTGAGGCCGAAGGGGTCCTCGGGGGCGGAGGCGGCGCCGTTGCCGTCGCGGCGGGCGCCGTCCGGGGCCGAGTCGGCCGCGACGGCGGCTCCGGTCGGGAGGCGCGCCCGGGCGATCAGGCCCGCGACCTCCGCCGCCAGCCACTCCGAGCCGAGCTCCTCC
>DASZUW010000458.1:0-4718 GCA_035547475.1 Solirubrobacterales bacterium | reverse complement strand
TGACGGCGAGCCGCCCGCGGCGCCGCCGGCGCCGGCCGGGATCGCGGGCTGGAACGTGACCCTGAACGCCGGGCTCGCCTACCGTGGCGGCGTCGGCTACGGCGTCCTGCCGGAGGCGGTCGCCGCCGACTGCGAGGTGCGCCTGCTACCGGGGATGGACCGCGACGCGGTCACCGCGACGCTCACCGAGCGCCTCGCCGAGGCCCGCGATGGGGGCGCCGAGCTGGCGCTCGAGTGGTCCGAGCCGCCGACCGACTGGCTCGAGGGGACGCTGGTCGACCCGGCGGACCCGCTCGCCGAGGCGGCGCGCGCCGCCCTCGCCCGCATCCTCGGCTCCACCCCGCCCGACTCCGTCTTCCCCGGCACCACCGACGCGACCTTCCTCGGCGCCGACGGCACGCCGGTCCTCCCGGCCGTCGGCCCCGGCCTCCTGCGCCGCGCCCACGCCGCCGACGAGTGGGTGTCGATCGCCGCCCTGCGCCGCGCCGTCGACCTCTACGCCGAGATCACGACGGAGTACTGCCCCGGATGAACCGCGCCGGCTCCCTCGCCTCCGACCTCGGCGCCCGCGTCGCCCCGCTGGCCGGCCTCGCGATCGTCCTGGTCGCCGCCGCGATCACCTCGCCGTCGCTCTTCGAAAGCGCCAGCCTGCGCCTGATCCTCTTCCAGATCGGCCTGATCGGGATCACCGCGCTGGGCCAGACGCTGGTGCTGCTCGTGGCCGGCATCGACCTCTCGGTCGGCGCCGTGATCGGCCTCACCGCGGTGATCGTCGCCGCCCACACCGACGGCTCGAACGGCGCCCTGCCCGTGGCGATCATCCTCGCCGCCGCGGCCGGGATCGGCGTCGGCCTGCTGAACGCGCTGCTGGTGATCGTCCGCGGCGTGCCGCCCTTCGTCGCCACCTTCGCCAGCTTCGTCCTGGTCGAGGGCGCGATCACGGCGGCGACCCGCGGCGCTCCCTCGGGCTCGATCCCGAGCGGCCTGCACACGCTGGGCGCCGACCGCGTCGCCGGCATCCCGGTGCCGCTCCTGGTCTTCGCCGCGCTCGCGCTCGTGGTCGGGCTGATCCTCGCCCGCACGATCGCCGGGCGCAAGCTCTACGCGACCGGGCTCAACCCGCGCGCCGCGGCGATGTCGGGGATCCGCACGCCGCTGGTCGTCGCCGCGGCCTACGTCGCCTGCTCGCTCTTCGCGGTCCTCGCCGGGCTCGTCGACGCCGGCTACATCGGCTACGTCGACGCGCAGCTGTCCCGCGAACTCAACCTCGAATCGATCGCGGCAGCGGTCATCGGGGGCGTGGCGCTGACCGGTGGCGAGGGCACGGTCGGTCAGACGGTCTGCGGCGTGGTGCTGCTGGCCGTCTTGTTGGTCTGGATGGTCGAACTGGGCACCGGCGTCGGTGGCCAGCTCGCGGTCGAGGGTGCGGTGATCCTCGTCGCGGTCTGGCTCCAGCGGCAGGCGCTCACCCAAAAACGAAGCGTGAAGGGGTGACAGTGAAGATGTTCTCTCGAACGAGGGTGTGGTTCGTCGTGGGACTGGGCTTGCTGAGTGCTTTGGCCTTGGCGGCCTGCGGCGGCGGCAAGGAAGGAACCGAAGAGTCGGCGAGCGCCGCGAACGGTGGCTGCAAGCCGTCGAAGAGTGTGGAAACCGCCTACGACAAGGCGTGGGAACAGGGCGAAGAAGCGTTCGAACTGAGCAAGCTCGAAATCCCGCCGACCGAACTGTGTGAGGTCGACACCTCCAAGTGGAAGAAGGAAGAACCGTCGGGCGGCTACAAGATCGCCTTCGCGGCGCAGGGCCCGACCAACTCCTGGGCGGCGGAGAACGAGGAAGCCTTCAAGACCAAGGCGGAAGAAATGGGCGTCGAAGAGCTCTACGCCTCGGCCGACGGCGACGCGACCAAACAGGTCGACAACATCCAGCAGCTCGCCTCGCAGGAACCGGACGCGATGGTCGTCGTGCCGATGGGCTCCAGCATCACCGGCCAGGTGAAGGCCGCCACCGCGCAGGGCATCCCGGTCGTCGCCTGCGCCGGGACGATCGACCCGTCGAGCGGCGTCGTTTCCACCGTCACCCGCTCCTACGAACTCCAGGGGCGCCTGTGGGCGGAATGGATCGCCAAGCAGATCGACGGCAAAGGCCGGATCGCGATGATCTCCGGGATCGCCGGCGTGCCGACCGCCGAGTATCCGAAAAAGGCGGCGGAAGAACTGTTCGCCGAAAAGTACCCGGAAATCGAAATCGTGACGAAACAGTACGACGACTGGTCGCCGACGAAAGCGAAGACGGTCGCCGCCTCGCTGGTGGGCAAGAACCTCGACGCGATCTGGAGCGACTCGAGCTTCACCGCGCTCGGCGTGTACGAGGCCTACAAGGAAGCGGGCAAGCCGGTGCCGCCGGTGACCGGTGACGCGTCGAACGCCTACCTGAAGGCGGTCCAGAACGCCGACGTGAAGTTCGCCCTCTCGCCGTTCCCGCCCGAAATGAGCACCCAGTGCCTGGAAACGGCGGTCTCGATCCTGAAGGGCGAACCGGTGCCGAACTTCGTCAACGTGGAAGCGCCGGCGTTCACGGAGAAAGAAAAGAAGAAGTACGTGCGGCCCGAATGCAGTGAAAACCTGTGGGTCCCGACCAAACTCTCAGACGAAGAGCTGAAGTCGCTGAAGCTCTGCGAATGAGTCAGGTCGCACCACCGGTATTGGAGGCCCGGGGGCTCGTCAAGGAGTTCCCGGGCGTCCGCGCCCTCGACGGGGCGAGTATCGCCTGCGCGGCGGGCCGCGTCCACGCGCTGGTCGGCGAGAACGGCGCCGGCAAGTCGACGATGGTCCGCATCCTCACCGGCAACGAGGCGCCGGACGCGGGCGAGGTCCTGCTGGACGGCGAGCCGGTGCGCTTCGGCGGCCCGCGCGAGGCGCTGGCGGCCGGCGTCACCGCCGTCTACCAGGAGCTGACCGTGCTGCCGGCGATGTCGGTCCTCGACAACGTGCTGCTGGGACAGGAGCGGACGCGCCGGCGCCTGCTCGACAACCGCGAGCGCAAGCGGGTCGCCCGCGAGGCGCTCGGCCGGGTCGGCCTCGGCGACCTCGACCTCGGCCGGCGCGCCGAGGACCTCTCGCTCGCCACCCGCCAGCTGATCGAGATCGCCCGCGCGCTGGCGCGGGAGACGCGGGTGCTGATCCTCGACGAGCCGACCGCCGTCCTCGCCGGCGAGGCGCTCGAGGCGATCCACCGGGTGGTCCGCGCGGTGGCCGCCGACGGCATCGCCGTCATCTACATCAGCCACCTGCTCGAGGAGGTGCGCGAGCTCGCCGACCAGGTGACGGTGCTGCGCGACGGCAAGGACGTCTCGACCGGCCCGATCGCCGACTACGACGTGCCGAAGATGGTGCGCGAGATGGTCGGCCGCGACGTCGACTCCGTCTTCCCCGATCCGGCCCCGCACGGCGAGGAGGTCGTGATGTCGGTCACCGGCCTGCGGCCGCGCGGCCACGACGGCCCCGGCCTCGACTTCCAACTTCACGCCGGCGAGATCGTCGGCCTCGCCGGGCTGCTCGGCTCCGGCCGCACGCGCCTGCTGCGGACCTTCGCCGGCGACGGCGCCCGCGGCGGCGGCAAGATCGCGGTCGGCGGCCGCGAGGTGCGCGCCGGCCTGCGGGCGGCGATCGACGCCGGCGTCGTCCTCGTCCCCGAGGAGCGCAAGGCCGAGGGCCTCGCGCTGGGGCTGCCGGTGCGCGCCAACGTCACCCTCGCCGACATCCGCGGCGTCGCCCGCGGCGGCTGGCTCGACCGCCGGCGCGAGCGGCAGGCCTACGAGGAGGAGCGCGAGCGACTCGGCATCCGCGCCTCCGGTCCCGAGCAGTTGACCGGCCAGCTCTCCGGCGGCAACCAGCAGAAGGTGGTGCTGGCGAAGTGGCTGCGCACGCGGCCGAAGGTGCTCTTGCTGGACGAGCCGACGCGGGGCATCGACGTCGGCGCCAAGGCGGAGATCTACGCGCTGATCCGCGAGCTGGCCGCGCAGGGCATGGCGGTCGTCTTCGCCTCCAGCGACCTCACCGAGGTCGTGGGACTGTCCCAGCGCGTGCTGGTCTGCCGCGACGGCCAGGTCGTCGGCGAGCTCGAGCGCGAGGACATCGACCCGGAGGCGATCATGCACATCGCCTTCGGCACCGGAGCGGCCGCGTGAGCACCGCCGTCGCCACCACCGAGCCCGCCCGCGCCCGCCGCCGCCGCCCGAGCTTCGACTTCGCCCGCGTCGCCCGCTCCGGCCTCGCCACCTGGGTCGTCGTCGCGGCGCTGATCGCCGGCCTGACGGTCCACGACGCGGCCGGCTTCTGGACCACCGGCAACATCGCCAACGTGCTCACCGCGATGGTCGTCCTCGGCCTCGTCGCGGTCGGCCAGAACGTGGTGGTGCTGACCGGCGGGATCGACCTCTCGGTCGGCTCGAACGCGACGCTCACCGGCCTCCTCGCCGCGATCATGATCGACGGCTACCCCGAACGGGCGCTCCCCGTGGTGCTCGCGGTGCTCGTGATCGGCGCGCTGATCGGCGTCGGCCACGGCCTCCTGGTCTCGCGCGTGAAGCTGCCGCCGTTCGTCGTCACGCTGGCGACCTTCTTCATCCTCCCGGGCGTCGCCTTCATGATCACCAGCTCGCCGACCGGGCAGGTGACGAAGAACCTCTCGGACTTCGCGATCGAAAAGTCGGGCTTCTT
>DASZUW010000457.1:0-3181 GCA_035547475.1 Solirubrobacterales bacterium | reverse complement strand
ACTTAGGCGCCACAGCCAGGGCCACCGGGGCGCCTGTGGAGCGTTGGTCGCGTACGGCGCCACCGACGCTCCACACTCAGAGCCACCCGGGCGCCTGTGGCGCCTTCCTCTCGCTATGCGAGAGAAAGGCGCCACGGCAAGGTCCTGGGTGGTGGGAAGGCATGAGGAAGACGGGAGGAAGTGTGGAGTTCTCACGCTCTTCGTCACGACTCCTCACCTCGGTCACCGATGCGTGAACCATCCGTCGCCCCTCGCGTCACCCGATCGCCGCGGTCCCTCCTCGCTCCCCACGGACCCGGCCCTCTCGGCCACGGCCACAGCCGACCCGGGTCGTGGCCGAGAGGGCCGCGTCCCTCGGCGTCCCTTACCGGGCCTCCCGGCCTACCCCGCCGCCGTGAACAACTCCGCGTCCCGGCGCAACGAGGATTTGAGGCGCTTTTTCAGTTCGCCGTGGATCTGGCAGACGCGGCTCTCGGAGACGCCGATGACCTCGCCGATCTCCGAGAGGGTGCGGCCCTGGGTGTAGAGCATCACGGCGACGCGGCGCTCGCGCTCGGAGAGGTGGGAGAAGGCGCGGCGGAAGCGCTCGCGGGCGATCGACTTGGTCGCCTCGTTCTCGGGGTCGGCGCGGCCGTCGAGGTCGGGGATGGTCTGGGAGAGGGTGACGCCGTCCTCTTCGTCGCCGGCGGCGGTGACGGTGTCGAGAGAGGTGAGCTCGGCGGTGGCGAGGTCGCGCAGGCGGGCGGCGAGCTCGGCCTCCTCGATCCCCATCTTCCCCGCCAGCTCGGAGTCGGTCGGCCGGCGGCCGTGCTCGCGGAAGAACTCGTCGCCGGCGCGCTCGGCGTCGCGCTCCCAGCGACGGAGGCTGCGCGGCGCCCAGTCGAGGCGACGGAGGCTGTCGAGCACGGCACCCTGGATCCTGGTCCAGACGAATTGTTCGAGGCTCGCGCCCTTGGCCGGGTCGTAACGGTCGAGCGCGCCGATCAGGCCCTCGACGCCGTAGGAGACGAGGTCGTCGACCTCGCACCAGGCGGGCAGCTCGCGCACCTTGCGGTAGGCGAGATGGCGGACGAGCGGCACGTAGGTGAGGACGAGCTGGTCGCGCAACCGCCGGTCACCCGTCTCGCGGTAGCGCTGCCAAAGCTTCTCGATCTCTTCTTGGCCTCGACCGGCCGGGCTTCCCATCGAAACGGCCTCCTGCCTGGACTGGGATTGCTGGTGCGCAGGAGTTCTCGGCCGAACCGGGCGGGTTCTAGATCGCCGCTCTGAGGTAAACGTGCGGCCACTTCCCCGAACGAACGTCCAGTTTCTGCGTCATGCCGAGTCGCGGTCGATGACCGGGGCGATGGCCCTCCGTCTCGACCACGACCCCGCCCCGTCCACCGACGACCAAGGGGCGGCGCCCGCCGCCGCCGCGCCGCCGGCGCAGTCCCCCGCGGACCGCCGCGAGGCGCCCTACCGGGCCCGCCGCGCCGCGATCGAGGAGCGTCTCGCCGCGAGCACGCACGCGCCGCCGCGCGAACTCCCCGGCATCTACCTGGCGATCGCCCGCGAGGCGCTCGCCGGCCTCGAGGCCGAGCCGCGCGAGCCGGTGCTCCTGAACTACGCCGGCGTCGGCCTGAACGAACTCGGGGCGCGCGAGGGCGCCGCGCGGCTCTTCGAGGCGGCGCTGCGGCTCGACCCCGAGCTCCCCCACGCGGCCCGCAACCGCGAGCGGGCGCTCGCCCGCAAGGGCTCGCGGCCGAGGCTGCCCGCCGCGGTCGCCGCCCAGCTTCGCGGGCTCGAGGGGGACGCGCGCCGCCTCGCCGCCGCCGCGCGCCCGGCCACCGGACTGCGCCTCAGCCTCTGCATGATCGTCCGCGACGAGGAGGAGATGCTGCCGCGCTCGCTCGCCGCCGTCCGCGACGCGGTCGACGAGATCGTCGTCGTCGACACCGGCTCGCGCGACCGCACCGTCGAGATCGCCCGCTCCTTCGGGGCGAAGGTGATCGAGCGCGAGTGGACCGGCTCCTTCGCCGCGGCGCGCAACGCGTCGATCGAGGCGGCGAGCGGCGACTGGCTCCTCTTCCTCGACGCCGACGAGGTCCTCGACCCGGCCGACGCGCCGCTGCTGCGCGAGCTCACCGGCCGCACCTGGCGCGAGGCCTTCTACCTGGTCGAGACCAACCACACCGGCGAGCTCGGCGACGGCACCGCGGTCGCCCACAACGCCCTGCGCGTCTTCCGCAACCGGCCCGAGTACCGGTTCGCGGGCCGTATCCACGAGCAGATCGCGCAGAACCTGCCGTCCGGGCTGCCGGAGCGGATCGAGCCGACCCGCATCCGCGTCGACCACTACGGCTACCTCGGCGCCGTCCGCGACGCGAAGGAGAAGTCGCGCCGCAACATCGAGCTGCTGCGCCGCCAGTTGGCCGACGCGGGCGCCGACCCGTTCTTCCACTTCAATCTCGGCTCCGAGCTCGCCGCCGCGCGCGACGCGGCCGGCGCCTGCGAGCAGTTCGAGCGCGCCTGGGCGCTCCTCGCCGAGGACCCCTCGCGCGCCGAGCGTCCCTTCACCCCGTCGCTCACCGTGCGCTCGGCCAAGGCGCTGCGCTTCTGCGGCCTGCTCGCCGAGGCGGAGGCGCGCGCGGTCGCGGGGTTGGAGCTCTTCCCCGACCTCACCGACCTCGTCTTCGAGCGCGCGCAGGTGGCGGCGGCCGAAGGTGACGCGGAGCGGGCCGCGGCCCTCCTGGAGGAGTGCCTGGAGCGCGGCGACGCGCCGAGCCGCTACTCGCCGACGGTCGGCAGCGGCAGCTTCCTGGCGCTGGTGCGGCTGGCGGAGCTGGAGCGGGGCCGGGATCCGGAGCGCGCCGAGGCCCTCCTGCGCCGCTGCCTGGACGAGCACCCCTCCTACCTGGGGAGCGTGCTGCCGCTCGCGGCGGCGATGATCGCGCGCGGGGCGCCCGCCGCGGAGGTCGTCGCCGAGATCGAAGGCGCGGTCGCCGCGCCCACCCCCTCGGTCCGCTTCATGCTCGCCACGGCGCTGTACGAGGCGGGCGAGGCGGCGGCGGCCGAACCGCTCTACGCGGCGGTGGTCGAGGCGCAGCCGGGGAACGGCGGCGCCCGCCTGGCGCTGGCCGAGACGCTGCTGTCGACCAAGCGCTACGCCGAGGCCGCCGAGGCCGCCGCCGCCGGCGCCGCC
>DASZUW010000456.1:0-1834 GCA_035547475.1 Solirubrobacterales bacterium | reverse complement strand
CACCGCTTCGGCGGCGATTTTCCCGGTCGTCACCGCGTTGCGCTGCAGCTGCGTCGCCCCGACGGCGTTCTTACCGATCTGGCCCGCCGCGAGCGCGGTCGCACCGCCGAGCGCCAGGAACGCCGCGATGGTCGACATCACGTTGGCGTAGCTGAGCCGTTTCCTGATCTGTTTCAAGGTGAGTCCTTTCGTTCGGCCCCGAAGGGCAGGATCGGGCGCTCACCCTAGGCAGGCCGAACCGAGAGGTGAAACAGAAATCGCGGATGAGTCGACAGGTGTCCCGGATGACAGCCCAACTCCGAGATCGCCGGTCCTGAAGGCAACCCCGGGCGTGGACGGATATCCCAAGGTGCCACGGCCGGCCCGCACCGCACGGAGCCGTCGCAACCAAGCGCGCCGGACGGGTCGGGGTCGGGTAGGCCCGGCCCGTGGCTGATCGGGGAGACAGGAACAATCTGGCTCCCCGCCTACGAATCCCAGGTGGGTTGTACACGGTGAGATCACTCAGGCGGCCATTCCTTCGATCACCCGCAGGTGGCGCACCTTGCGACCGGCGCGGGCGAAGGCCTCATCCACCTCCTCGGCCGCCCCGACATCACCGTGCCCGTAGGTTTCGAGCATCTCGATCACGGTGCTGGCGACCTGCATCCCGCGCGCCGAGGCGCCCTCGCCGACGGCGGCGATGATCTCGGCGCGGCGAGTCGAGAAGGCGCGCAGTTCCTCGGCCGAGAAGCCCTCGATCTCGGCGATCCCGTTAGTGACCTCCTGCCAGCGGACCCCGAGCCTGCGGGTCAGCTCGTCGCGCAGATGCGCCTCGTAGAGGTAGCCGGCGGTATTCGCGTGCTCGTAGAGCGCCGGGTGGTAGAGCCTCGTCCAGCGGCCGTCGGGGCCGAGGGTCGCGTTGGCGACGAGGACGTGGGTGTGGAGCTGGGGGTCACCGGCGCGGGACGAGCGGTGGAGGTAGGCGGCGGCGAGGAAGCCGCGGCCGGGGACGAACTCCGCAGCGGCGCCGCGGCGGGTCCAGCAGGCGGAGCGCTCCAGGTAGCCGACCGCTGCCTCGACGGAGGCGGCGTGGGCGGCGGCGACCTCGGCGCCGACCCCACCACCGCCGAGCGCCCAGGTCAGCGACACCCGACTCGGCGCCGAGAAGGTGAGGTCGAAGCCGGGGACCGGGCCGCGCCCGCCGACCGCCCGGAGGCCGAGCGGCGCGCCGTCGACCGGGCTGCGGCCGGTCAGCATCGCCGTCAGTTGGTCGCCCGAGACCTCGCCGTCGAGATCGAGCAGGGCGGCCGCCCGGCCGAGCCAGTAGCCCTCGCCCTCGCCCTCGCCGGAGTAGTAGTCCTCGGCGCCTTCGGCGACCTTCTCCAGCTAGGAGGGAGCCGCGAAACTCCCCGCGAAACTAGCTGGGGAGGCGCGTGTAGGCCGCGTAGACGCCCGCCGCAGCGACGAGCAGGCCAACGACCGCCAAGAAGAACTCAAGTTCAGGATTCATGCAGCCAGAGTACCAGCGGCGTTCCCGAAAAAGGAAGACCCCCGGCGCGTAACCGCTGCCTGGGGGTCTTCTTGCCGCCACGGGGAGGGATTTGAACCCCCGACGCGAGACCTTCCAAGGCCCCCGCTCTACCTGACTGAGCTACCCGAGGTTTTGAAAGCTCTACAGCGAGGATAACTCAGCAGGTAGAGCAGGACGAACTTCGTGCTCTGCCCAGAGAACAAGTAAGTCGAGCAAGGATCGCAAGATCGGCATGAAGCCGGACGCGCTCCAAACTTCGCGTCCGTATCGGCGCCAGTCCGTATTCGTTCTTGAGTCGCCCGAACTCGCGCTCGACCGAAC
>DASZUW010000455.1:0-18499 GCA_035547475.1 Solirubrobacterales bacterium | reverse complement strand
ATCCGCGGCGGCGAGAACATCTACCCGCGCGAGATCGAGGACGTGCTGCTGGAGCACGAGTCGGTGAAGGAGGCGGCGGTCGTCGGCCGGCCCGACGAGGTCCGCGGCGAGGAGGTCCACGCGGTCCTCGCCCTCGTCGCGGGGGAGGACGTGACCGTGCTGGAGGAGCACTGCCGCACCCGCCTCGCACCGTTCAAGGTGCCGACGAGCTGGGAGGTGGTCGAGGAGCTGCCGAAGACCTCGACCGGGAAGATCGACAAGAAGCCGCTGCGCGAGAAGCTTGCCGCGGCGTCCGGGTGAGAGGAGGGACCGTGGGGATTCTCGACGGCAAGGCGGTGATGATCACCGGCGCCGCCAGCGGCATCGGCGAAGCGGCGGCGAAGGAGGCGGCGGCGGAGGGCGCGCGGCTGATGCTCTGCGACGTCGACGCCGAGAAGGGCACGGCGGTCGCGGCGGCGATCGGCGCGGCGGCGACCTACCGCGACTGCGACGTGACCGACGAGGCCGCGGTCGCGGCGGCGGTTGACGCGACGGTCGCCGAGCTCGGCCGGATCGACGGCGCCTTCAACTGCGCCGGCATCCTCGGCGTCGTCGGCAACATCGGCGAACTGCCGCTGGACGGCTGGAAGCGGCTGATCGACGTCGACCTGAACGGCGTCTTCCTCTGCACCAAGCACCAGGTCAACGCGATGGCCGAGCAGGGCTCGGGCGCGATCCTGAACATGGCCTCGGCCGCGGGCCTGATCGGCTGGCCGGGCGCCTCCGGGTACGTCGCCGCGAAGCACGGCGTCGTCGGTCTGAGCAAGGCGGCGGCGCTCGAGTACGCGCCGCAGGGAGTCCGCGTCAACGCGATCTGCCCCAGCTACACGATGACCCCGATGGTCGAGAAAGACCTCTTCGAGGACGCGCTCGGCGGCGACGAGGAGCTGATCGCCGCCGCCCGCGCCAACCACCCGATCGGCCGTTTCGCCCAGCCGCCGGAGATCGCCGCCGCGGCGGTCTGGCTGCTCTCCGACAAGGCCTCGTTCGTCACCGGGACGGCGATGCCGGTCGACGGCGGCTACACGGCGCCCTGAGTCGATGGCCGATCGCGACAGCTTCGAGCAGACCCCCTACGAGCTGCCGGCGGGCGCGACGGAAATAGTCATGGTCCGCCACGGCGCCTCGGCGCCGCCGGTCGAGGGCATCCCGAACCCGCTGGTCGGCGGCCACTCCGACCCGGCCCTCGCCGACGCGGGGAGGGTGCAGGCGGAGCTGGTCGCGGAGTCCCTGCGTGAGGAGCCGATCTCCGCGATCTTCGTCTCGACCCTGCGTCGCACCGCGGAAACGGCGGCGCCGCTGGCCGCCGCGCTCGGCCTCGAGCCGGTGGCGCTGGCCGACCTGCGCGAGGTCTTCCTCGGCGACTTCGAGGGCGGCGTCTACCGGATCAAGACCGCCGAAGGCGACCCGGTGATCAAGGAGGTCTTCGAGCGCGAAGCGTGGAGCGCGATCCCCAACGCCGAGGCCTTCGAGGACTTCGGCCCGCGGATCACGCGCGGGGTCGAGGAGATGGTCCGCCAGGTAGGCCCCGACCGTGCGGCCGTCGCGGTCCTCCACGGCGCCGTGATCGGCCAGCTCTGCCGGCAGGCGACCGCGAGTCGGCCCTTCGCCTTCGTCCACGCCGACAACGGGTCGGTCTCCCGCCTCGTCGTCGGCGCCGACGGGCGCTGGCTCCTGCGCTCGTTCAACGACATCTCGCACCTGCGCGCGCGCGCCGGGGCGACCGGCTGATCGGAGGAGCAGATGCCCGCCTTCCTCGTTCACGGCAACCCCGACTCGGCGCGGCTCTGGCGCCGCACGATCGCGCACCTCGGCGACTACGACGAGGAGATCGTCGCCGCCGACCTGCCCGGCTTCGCGCGGCCCGCGCCCGACGGGTTCCCGCAGACCAAGGAGTCCTACGTCGAGTGGATCGCCGCGCAGCTGGAAGGGCTGGGTGGTGACGTCGACCTCGTCGGCCACGACTGGGGCTCGCTGCTGGTCCAGCGCGTCGCGTCGATCCGTCCCGACCTGGTGCGGACCGTCGCCTGCGGCGGGGCGGCCGTCGACCGCGACTACCCGTGGCACCCGCTGGCGCAGGTCTGGCAGACGCCGGGCGAGGGCGAGCGCTACATGGAGGAGGAGCTCACCGACGAGTTTGGCATCTCCCACCTGATCGAAAACGGCGTCCCGCGCGAGGACGCGGAGGCCAACATCTGGACGACCCCGCACGGGAAGCGCACGATCCTCGACCTCTACCGCTCGGCCGTCGACATCGGCGCCGAATGGCAGCCCGACCTGGAGCGGCTCGAGCTCCCGGCGATGGTCATCTGGGGCCGGACCGACCCCTACGTGCCGCTGGAGTTCGGCGAAGCCCTGGCGCGGCGCGTGAACGGTGAGCTGGTGGTCCTCGACTGCGGCCACTGGTGGCCGTTCGAGCGACCCTCCGAGACCGCCGCGGCGCTCCTGCGCTTGTGGGGAATCCACAAATAGCCCGACGTTCGGGCGGTGGCGGGGACGCCGATCCCGTGAGAGTCTGGCCGGCATGTCGAGCGCTACCGACACCGAGCTGCTTGCCCTGCACGGTCTGGCGGTGAAGAAGGCGGGCAGCGCCGCCGCGGTCGCCGCCGTGATCGGTGCCGAGGAGGCCGATGTCGAGGCGGCGCTCGAGGCCGCCGTCGCCGCCGGCCGCGCGGCGGGCGCCAAAGGCACCTTCATGGTCGCCCCGGCTGGACGCGAGTGGCTCGACGCCCAGTATCCGGACGCTTTCGCCTCCTTCCGTGCCGATCCCGCCGCGGCCGAGGCCTACGAGCGCTTCGAGAAGATCAACCGCGAGCTCCTCGCGCTCTTCACCGACTGGCAGATGATCCCCGCGGCGGGCGGCGAACGCGTGCCGAACGACCACTCCGACGTCGACTACGACACCGGCGTGATCGACCGCCTCGGCGCCCGGCACGAACGCGCCGAACGCGTCCTCGACTCCTTCGCCGAGCTCGAGCCGCGCCTCGGCCTCTACAAGGAGCGCCTCGACGACGCCTACGACAAGGCGCTGGCGGGCGAGATCGAATGGGTCTCCGGCGCCCGCATCGACAGCTACCACACGGTCTGGTTCGAGCTGCACGAGGACCTGCTGCGGATGCTGGGGCGGGAACGCGAGGAGGCGCCGTGAGAGACCCGATCGCCGCGGTCATCGCCGGTCGTTCCAGCCCGCGGCGATCGGGTCGCGAACATCGGGGGTCATGGTGAGGGCGGTCGCCGATCGGGCGGTCGTCCTCGATGGCCGGGCGGTGCCCGACAAGGAGGTGGTCGGCAACAAGGGCCGGAGCATCGCCTGGATGCTGAGCCTCGACCTGCCGGTGCCGCCCGCGCTCTGCCTGCCGATCGAGGAGTGCCGTCGCTTCCACGCGGGCGGCGGCGAGCTCGACGCCGAGGCCTGGAGCTCGGTCCTCGCCGGCGTCGCCTGGTTGGAGGAACGCTCGGGACGCACCTTCGGCGGCGGCGAGCGCCCGCTGCTGGTGTCGGTCCGCTCCGGCGCCGCGGTCTCGATGCCGGGGATGATGGACACGGTCCTGAACCTCGGCATGACCGCCGAGGTGGAGAGCGCGCTCGCGCGCCTCTCCGGCGACGAGGCGTTCGCCCGCCAGACCCACTGCCGCTTCGTCCACCAGTTCGGCGCGACGGTGCTGAAGGCCCAGCTCGACGAGCCCGGTCCCGACGCGACCCCCGAGGAGGTGCGCGCCGCGGTCCGCGCCGACACCGGCGAGGAGGTGCCGAGCGACCCCCACGAGCAGCTGCGGGCGGTGATCAAGGCCGTCTTCGGCTCCTGGTCCTCGCGCCGCGCCAGGGCCTACCGCAAGCACTGGGGCATCGCCGAGGACGGCGGCACCGCGGTGATCGTCCAGGCGATGGTCTTCGGCAACCTCGGCGAGGGCTCCGGCACCGGCGTCCTCTTCAGCCGCAACCCCCTGACCGGCGACCCCGAGCCCTACGGCGAGTGGCTGCCCGGCGGCCAAGGCGAGGACGTCGTCTCCGGCACCCACGACCCGCTGCCCCTGGACGCCCTGGCCGACTCGCTCCCCGCCGCGCACGAGCGGCTGCTGGCCGCGGCGAAGCTGCTCGAGCGCGAGCACGGCGACGTCCAGGACGTCGAGTTCACGGTCGAGCGGGGTGAGCTCTACCTGCTCCAGACGCGGAGCGCCAAGCGCTCGCCGCAGGCCGCCGTGCGCGCCGCGGTCGACCTCGCCGAAGAGGGCGCGATCGGCCGCGCGGAGGCGCTCCAGCGAGTGACGCCCGAGCAGCTCGCGACGGTCCTCGCGCCGCGCGTCTCCACCGC
This sequence comes from Solirubrobacterales bacterium, assembly GCA_035547475.1. Lineage (GTDB taxonomy): Bacteria > Actinomycetota > Thermoleophilia > Solirubrobacterales > 70-9 > VAYN01. The sequence goes on along the minus strand of DASZUW010000455.1, from coordinate 14,148 downwards.
CGCGGCCGCGGCCGCCGAGGTCGTCGCGCGGGGCATCGCCGCCTGCCCGGGCGTCGCCGCCGGCGTCGCGGTCGACGACTCCGACGCCGCCTGCGAGGCCGACGGCGACGTGGTCCTCACCCGCCCGACGACCAGCCCCGAGGACGTCAGCGGGATGATCGCCGCCCGCGCCGTGGTCACCGAGCGCGGCGGCTCGACCTCGCACGCGGCGGTCGTCACCAGGGCGCTCGGGCGCCCCAGCGTCGTCGGCGTCGGCGAGGGCGCCACCGCGGCGCTGGTCGGCACCGAGGTGACCGTGGACGGCTCCGCCGGCGTCGTCTACCGTGGCATCCTCGAGACCGAGGAGGTCGATCCGGCGAGCGTGCCGGGCCTGGAGAAGCTGATCGAGTGGGCTCGTGCGGCGAGCCCGGTGGAAGTGGTCGCCGACGCGGAGAAGGGGCCGATCGACCCCGAGGCCGTGGGAACGTCGGAGGACCTGTCAACCCCCGCGGGCGCACGCGCGGCGATCGAGGCCGGCGTCGCGAGCGTGCGCAGGCCCGCGGGGCAGCACGAGGCGGCGCTGCTGCTCCGCTTCGCGCAGGAGAAGGCGAATCTCGAGCACGAGGAGGAGAGTCCGTGACGGTCAAAACCCAAGGGGTCGGCCCCTATCCCGACAAGTGGGCGCGCGAGTCGGCGACGCCGCTGGTCGAGCGCTACCACAGCGCCGTGCGGGCGCTCGCGGCGGAGAAGTTCGAGCGCAGCGGCATGTCCTGGGAGGAGGCGGTGGAAGCCGGCGTGCTGCTGCCGACCCGGGAGGAGCTGGAGCAGATCGAGGCCGACGTGCTGGCCGAGGGCTACCGGTTCGACGTCTCGGCGACGATCTCGCTGAAGGAGGAGCCCGACAAATACAAACCGTTGGCGGGGATCGCCGATTCGGGCGAACACGAGACCGACGAGGAGGGCCGGCCGATCGTCGGCACCGGCGACAACGTCTTCAAGGCGCCGGCCGACATCACGGGCACGGCGCGCTACATCTCCGACGTCGATCGCGTCATGGAGATGCTCACCGAGGGCGTGCCGGAGAACACGGTGGCGATCATCGACGACTCCGGCGGCACGCTGACGGCGCCGATCCTCGGCGACTTCACCGCGGTGGTGTGCATGGGCGGCACGGTGCGCTCACACCTCGGGATCCTGACCCGCGAGTACAACGTGCCGTGCCTGATGAACGCCGAGCTCGACGGCCTCGCCGACGGTGACGAGGTGCTGGTCGAATACTCGAAGCCGGCCGCCGACGCCTACGCCGACGCCACCGCCGCCGCCGACCACCGCGTCCGCATCGTCAAGGTCTCGTAGAGGAGGAGTGGAGATGCCGATCAAGCGCAGCTACGTCGAACTGCTGGAGACCAACAACTTCATCCAGAAGTGGGCCGACTCGTTCTTCTTCCAGTGCACCACCCGCACCGTGCAGGAGTCGAAACTCTTTCCCGTCAACCCCTACATCACGATGTCGTACTACAACGCCTGGGCGCGTTACCCGGAAGTGCTGCGCAAGGTGGACGCGGCGATGCCGGCCGAGGTGATCGGCGACCGGGCCCGCCAGGTGGGCACCTACGTGAACACGATCTCGATGGGCGTCGGACCGCAGTTCTACCTCGGCGGTCGCCAGTGGATGATCGACATGGGCCTGCTGAAACCCACCGACGCGGTCGAAGACGTGATGGACGTGATCGACTTCGCCCGCCGGCTGAACATGGCCTACCACCGCTCGGAGAACCACATCATGCCGAGCGACGGCAACCACAAAGACCAGATCCACACCGCCCGCCAGACCGAGTTCTTCGAAGAACACGCGATCGGCGTGACCCCGGGGGACAAGCTCCACACCGCCTTCACCAGCTTCATGGCGGCGGTCTCGGCCTACGGCTTCCTCAGCCACTGCGAGTGTCGTCTCTCGTTCTGCAACCACGGTCCTTACCGGACCAAGGACGGCAACCAGATGCTGGTCCGCGACGCCGTCGACCTCTCCGAGTGCGACTTCCCCTGGATGGACGGGGCGGCCGCGGAGATCGAGTTCAACAACCTGACGATCCCGGTGATCATGAAGGACACCGACTTCAACATGGTCGACGACTGGGGCAGCTTCGAGGCATCACCGTCCTACGACAACAACAAGCTGGTGGCGGTCGGCCTGTTCACCTCCGACTGGCTCTCGGACGGCTACATCCCCGTCCACATGGGCGACGCCACCGAGCTGGCCGAATACTTCGACGACCAGCGCGAAAAGATGGAAGCGGCGACCGCTGACATGTGGCGGATGATGGCCGGCTGGACCCGCGAACAGATGGTCGACGCGGGCCTCCTCGTCTACTACTCGATCCTCAAGGACGTCGCCCACTTCGCCGGCGTCTACGAGCAGTCGGACTGGTTCGAGGTCGACGAGCGCACCCAGCTCTTCCGCCCGCTGATGAACGACGAGTACGGCAACTCGGCGATCGCCGAGTTGGTCGGCCTGATCTCGCTCAGCTCCCAGGACCGCGGCCCCCACCGCATGGCCCGCTATTCCCGCGAGCGCGGCGAGATGTGGTCCTCGATCCCCTATTCGGTCCTCGCCGACGACCGCTGGACCGCGGGCGTGGGCCCGATGGGAGCCGGCTCCACCTCGCTGCCGCCGAAAACGGCGAAGTGGACCACCACCCAGGGCAAGCTCACCCAGGACGAGTGCAACGCGGCGGCAAAAGCCTTCCACTCCGCCAAGTTCGACCTGCGCTTCTACGACGACGACGTCTGGGCCAAGAACAACCCGGAGGCGGAGGAGACGACGGCGTTGGCGGGTTGAGGGCGGCGGGGCCCCCAATCCCCCAACGCCGGACCTCACGCTGCAGCGGTTTCGGTCGTGATAGCGACGGAAAGTGCTGCAGCGCGTCCGCCTAGGAGATTCGACAAAGCCGACCGTCAGCGGGGCCGGCGGGAAGGCCTGCGGCGGCTAGGTTCGATTCGATGGCCGGCGAGCTGCACGGGAACGCCCTCGTCACCGGAGGGTCGCGTGGGATCGGGCGCGCCTGCGCGCTCGCGGCGGCGAGCCGGGGTGCGGACGTCGCGATCACCTACGTCGCCAACCGCGAGGCGGCGGAGGCGACGGCGGCGGAGATCCGCGCGTTGGGCCGGCGGGCGCTGGCGATCCAGGGTGACGTCGGCGATCCCGCCGCCAATGTGGGCGCCGTCGAGGCGGCGGTCGCCGAGCTCGGACCGCTGCGCTATCTCGTCGCCAGCGCGGCCAACGGGTCGTTCGGGCTGACCGAGGAACTGACGGTCGAGGACTGGGACCGGACGATGGAGACCCACGTGCGGGCGCTGCTCAGCCTCGCCCAGGCGGCGCGGCCGTCGATGCGCGAGGCGGGCGGTGGCGCGATCGTCGCGATCTCGAGCCTCGGGGCGCAGCGCGTCTACGACGCCTACGGCGCCTTCGGCACCGCCAAGGCCGCGATCGAGACGCTCGTCCGTTACCTCGCCGTCGAGGGTGGGCCGGACGGGATCCGCGCGAACTGCGTCCGTGGCGGCGTCGTCCTCACCGACCTCTTCAAGGAAATCCCCGAATGGGAGGCGATCGCCGCGGCGGCGGCCGAGCGGGCGCCGCTCGGCGCCGCGCTGCGGCCCGAGGAGATCGGCGCGCCGGTCGCCTTCCTGCTCTCCGACGACGCACGCATGGTCACCGGCCAGACGCTCTGCGTCGACGCCGGCTTCACGCTCCCCGGCTGAAAGGCGAACCGATGGACTTCACCGCACCGAAGACCGCCGCGACGAACGGCATCACGATGGAGTACTTCGAGGAGGGCGAGGGCACGCCGGTGCTCCTCCTGCACGGCTTCCCCGAGCACCCCTTCTCCTGGCGCATGCAGGTGCCGGCGGTGGTCGACGCGGGCTTCCGCGCCATCGTCCCCAGCCAGCGCGGCTACGCCGGTACCGACGCCCCGGCGGACACGAGCACCTACAGCGTCAAGAACCTCGTCGCCGACCTCACCGGCCTCCTGGACGCCCTCGGGATCGAGCGGGCGGTGTTCGTCGGCCACGACTGGGGCTCGATGCCCGCCTGGTACTCGGCGATCTTCGCCCCCGAGCGCGCGCTCGGCATGGGCAGCGTCTGCACCCCCTACTTCACCTGGGAGTCGCCGAAAGACATGCTCGAGACCTACGACGAGCTGCGCGGGCCGAATCACTACATGCGCACCTTCCAGGAGCCGGGGGTGGGCGAGGCGATCCTCGGCGACGACGTCGAGCACACCTTCCGCTCGCTGTTGCGCGGCCGCGGCATGACCAGGGCGGAGTTCGAGGCCGCACCGAAAGCGATCCAGGAAGTTCCGGCGGGCGTCTTCGTCGCCGACCCGCAGCTCTTCGGCGAGCCCCTCGTCGACGAGGACGAGCTGCGCTTCTACGTCGACGTCTACTCCCGCACCGGCTTCACCGGCGGCCTCAACTGGTACCGCGCCCTGCGCCAGGACTACGAGGAGGCCCAGGGCTCGGAGTACGTCGTCGACAAGCCCGCCCTGCTGATCTGGGCCGACGACGACTGGTTCTTCCCCGCCGCCGCCTACGACGGTCTGGAGGCCTACCTGCCGCGCTTGGAGCAGCACCGGATCGACGACGCCGGCCACTGGGTGCAGCAGGAGAAGCCGGACGAGGTGAACCGTCGCCTCGTCGACTGGCTGCGGCGGAACTTCGGCTAGGGCCCGGCGGTGCGGGCGCGCGCCAGGGCCGCCAGCGCCGGGACGCCGGCCTCGAGGCTCGCGAAGTAGGGGTCGGCGGTGGTGCCGGCGCCGAAGCGGCGGAAGCTGCCCTCGAGGAAGATCGCGGCCTTCCAGATCGCCAGCACCTGATACCAGGGGAGCGCGTCGACCGAGCGGCCCGAGCGCTCCGCGTAGCGGGCGACGAGGAAGTCGCGCCCTGGGAAGCCGGCGCCGCGGGTCACCGAGGAGAGGTCGGACACGGCGTTCGGCGCGTCCCCCGGCTCCGACCACATCGCCGTCATGTAGCCGAGGTCGGCGAGCGGGTCGCCGATCGTCGCCATCTCCCAGTCGAGGATCGCGGCGACGCGGACGGGGGAGGGGGCGAACATCACGTTGCCGAGCCGATAGTCGCCGTGGACGACGGTCGAAGGGGGCGACGCGGGGCGGTTCGCGACGAGCCAGTCGGCGACCGCCTCGAGGTCGGGCAGCGGGCGGGTCGCGTTCGTCTCGTAAAGGCCGGTGAAGCGGCGGAGCTGGCGCTCCAGATAGCCGTCGGGGCGCCCGAAGCCGACCAGCTCGGGCGCGCCCGCGTCGAGCTCATGCAGGGCGACGAGCCCGTCGACGAGGCACGCCGCGACCCGTTCGGCCTGTCCGGCGAGCGACGTGGGTACCGCCTTGGTGAGGACGTGGCCGTCGACCCACGCCATCACGTAGAAGGGCGCGCCGATCACCGCCTCGTCCTCGCACGTGCCGAGGACCTCCGGCACCGGCGCGCCGTGCGGACGCAGCGCGCTCAGGAGCCGCGCTTCGCGGACGACGTCGTGCGCCGACGGCGGCAGCGGGCCGCGCGGCGGCCGCCGCAGGACGACCCGCGCGCCCTCGCGCTCGACCAGGAAGGTGAGGTTCGAGTGGCCCTCGCCGATCGGCTCGATCCGCGCCGGTCCGGCCCCGATCCCGAGCCGGTCGAGGTAGGCGGCGAGCGGCTCGGTCGGCGCCGCCGCGGCCAGGTCGGTCTGCTTCACGGGCCGGCGACCGGCTCCGCGCGGCGGGCGGCGTGGGCGCGGAGTTGGCGGCGGGCGATCGACCAGAGGTGGGTCTCCGTCGGCCCGTCGTAGATGCGGAACGGCCGCGTCTCGCCGATCAGGCGGGCCAGGGGCCCGTCGCCGGAGACGCCCGTCCCGCCGCACACCTGCACCGCGTTGTCGACGACCCGGTCGACGGCCTCGGCGACGAACGCCTTGGCGACCGAGGACTCGTGTTTGGCCGGCTCGCCGCGGTCGAGCGCCCAGGCGCAACGCCAGATCAGGAGCCGCGCCGTCTCGATGTCGATCAGGTTGCGCGCCAGCTTCTCCTGGACCATCCCGAGCTCCCCCAGCGGGCCGCCGAAGGCTTCCCGCCCGGCGACGTAGGAGAGGGCGAAGTCATGGGCGCGGCGGGCGGCGCCGAGCCAACGCTCGCAGTGGGTGAGGCGGGCCGGGGCGAGCCGCACCTGGGCGTAACGGAAGCCCTCGCCGACGCGGCCGAGGACCGCGTCGTCGCCGACCTCGCAGTCCTCGAAGACGACTTCGGCGTGGCCGCCCGGGAAGGCTCGGTCGGTGACCTCGAGGACCCGCTCGATCCGGAAGCCCGGGTTGTCGGCGTCGACCAGGAACATCGTCGCCCCGGCGTCCTCGGCGAGCGCCATGCAGATCGTGAAGGCGGCCCCCGTGGCGCCCGTGATGAACCACTTGCGGCCGTTGATCGCCCAGCCCGAGCCGGTCCGCCGCGCCGTCGTCCGCAGCATCGCGGGGTCCGAGCCCGCGCCCGGTGGCGGCTCCGTCATCGAGAAGCAGGAGCGGATCGACCCCGCCGCCAGGGGCTCGAGGTAGCGCTCGCGCTGCGCGGGCGAGGCGACCAGGTCGAGCATGTGCATGTTGCCCTCGTCGGGCGCGGCGCAGTTCAGGGCCTGCGGGCCGAGCAGGCTGTAGCCGCACTCCTCGAGGATCACGGCCGTGCCGCGGTGGTCGAGGCCGAGGCCGCCGAGCTCCTCGCTCAGCTGCGGCCCGAAGACGCCCCAGCGCTTCGCCTCTTCCTGCAACTCGGCGCGCAGCCCGGCGTCGGTCCCGTGGGTCGAGACGTCGCGCGGCTCGGCCGGGATCGCCACCTCGGCGACGAATCGGGCGACCCGGTCGCGAAGCTGGACCAGCTCTGGCTCAAGCTCGAAATCGATCACTGGCCGGACAGTAGTCAGGCCCCGCGCGCTCCCCAATCGCTCCGTCGAGGGCCTTCGTCGATTCCACAAGTCGCCATCTGGCGCATCGTCATGCCGGATCCGCCACCGTCGTCTCCGCCTCGACCCCGGCCTCGGCGGTGATGAGGATCGCGCCCTCGCCGGTCACGTAGGCCTCCTCGCCGTGCTGGGTGACGTCCATGCCGAGCGCCTCCTGGTGGGGCGTCGTGCGCAGCGGCGTCACCAGGCCGATCAGCTTCAGCAGGGCGAAGGTGGCGAGGAAGGCGTAGGTCGGCGCGACGAGGACCGCGAGGACCTGGTGCCAGAGCTGCGACGCGTCGCCGTAGAGGAGGCCGTCGGAGACGCCGTTCCAGGCGGCCTCGGCGAAGAAGCCGACGAAGAGGATCCCGACGAGGCCGGCGGTGCCGTGGGCGGCGAGGACGTCGAGGGTCTCGTCGACGCTCGTCCGCGTGCGCCAGGTGATGATCGCGTGGGAGGGGAGGGCGGCGAGGCCGCCGAGCAGCATCGCCCAGCCGGGGCCGACGTAGCCGCCCGCGGGGGTGATCGCGACGCAGCCGACGACGATCGCCGTCGCCGCGCCGATCGCGGTCACCTTGCGTCCCCGCAGGAGGTCGAGGGCGAACCAGACGACCAGCGTGCAGGCGGGGCAGAGGAGCGTGTTGACGAAGGCGAGGACGCTGGGGTCGCCGACCCCGAGGCCGCTGCCGCCGTTGAAGCCGAACCAGCCGAACCAGAGCAGGCCGGCGCCGAGCAGCACGTACATCGTGTTGTGCGGGAGGAGCGCCTGGCGGCCGTAGTCTTTGCGCGCGCCGACCACCAGCGCCGCGGCGAGGGCGGAGAAGCCGGAGCCCATCTCGACCGGCACGCCGCCGGCGAAGTCGAGCGTGCCGCCGGACTGCAGCCAGCCGCCGCCGAAGGCCCAGTGGGCGAGCACCGCGTAGACGCAGATCGACCACAGCCCGGCGAAGACGAGGAAGGGGCCGAAGCGCATCCGCTCGACCACCGCGCCGGAGACGAGGGCGACGGTGATGATGCAGAAGGTCGCCTCGAAGGCCATGAAGAGGAGGCCGGGGATCGCCGTGCCCGCGCGCGGGGCGAGGTCGACGCCGCTGAGGCCGACGTTGCCGAGGCCGCCGAGGATCGCGCCGGTCCCGTCGAAGGCCAGCGAGTAGCCGATCAACGCCCAGAGCACCATCGCGACGGCGATCGCGCCGACGCACATCATGAAGGTGTTCAGCGTGTTCTTCGACCGCACCAGACCCGCGTAGAAGAGGCCGAGCGCCGGGGTCATCATCAGGACCAGCGCCGTCGCCACCAGCATCCAGGCGGTGTCCCCCGGGCTGATCCCCGCCACGGCGGCCGGCATCGCCGCGCTCACTTCTCGACCGGGGTGACGGCCCCGGTGTCGCGGTCGCCGGTCCGGATCCGCACCGCCTGCTCCAGCGGCACGACGAAGATCTTCCCGTCGCCCACCTCCCCGGTGCGGGCGCCCTCGCAGAGCGCGTCGACGGTGGCGTCGACGAACTCGTCGGAGACCGCGATCTCCAGCCGCACCTTTTCCGCCAGCCCCATCTTCACGGTGGTGCCGCGGTAGGTCTCGACCCGCTCGAGCTCGCCGCCATGCCCCTGCACGCGGCTCATCGAGACGCCCCGAACCTCGGCCCGGTAGAGCGCCTCCAACACGTCGTTCGCCTTCTCCGGGCGCACGATGCCGATCACGAGTTTCACGTTTCCCCCTCTTGCGATTGTGGTCCCGCCGGGCGGGAGCCTATTTCGGGGGCGATGCTGGTTGAATTGACGGGGTGACGATCGTCGCCGGGAGGCGCGGGAAGGGGAGTGGGATGTCGAGAAGGATGCTGGTCGCGGCCGCCGCGGTGGCGGCGGTGGTGCTGGTCGCGTGCGCGGCGGCCTTTGCCGCCGAAGTGAGCCGCGAGGAATACAGGGAAGCGGCCGAGCCCATCTGCAAGGCGAGCGCGACGGCAAACGAACGGATCCTCGCCGGAGTGCGCAAGGAAGTGAAAAGGGGGCAGCTGAAGACGGCGGCGGTGAAGTTCGCCAAGGCCTCCCGGGAGCAGGCCCGGACCCTGCGCGAACTGGAAGCGCTGCCGCGGCCGAGCGCCGACGAAGCGCGGCTTTCCAAGTGGTTCTCCTACCTGAAGATCGAGGCCGAACTGTTCGCCACCGCGGGCCGGAAGCTGAAGGCCGGCGACAAGCCCGGCGCCGAGCACGTGTTCACGAAACTCAGCTCGAACATCAACAAAGCCAACAACCAGGTGCTGCCGTTCAGCTTCAACCACTGCCGGCTGAACGCGGCGAAGATCAGCTGAGCCCGTTCGAGGTCCGCACCGCACGGGAGGGCGACGAGCCGGCGCTGCGCCGGCTCGACGTCGTCACCTGGTCGCGGCGCTCCAGCCCCGCTCCGCGGCCCGACCCCGAGCGGCCGGTGATCGAGCGCTACGGCGCCGGGAACGTGCTGGTCGCGGTCGAGGCGGGCGGGGATGAGGTCATCGGCAGCCTCTTCCTCGGCCCCTGGAGCGAGCTCGAGTCGAGTCGCCACGTCCTCGAAGTGAAGGGGCTGGCGGTCCAGCCGGAGCACCAAGGGCAGGGAGTCGGGGCGGCGCTCCTCGACGCCGCGATCGCCCGCGCCCGCGAGCTCGGGAAGCGGCGGCTGGTGCTGCGCGTCCTGTCCGGGAACGCCGCCGCGCGTCGCCTCTACGAGGGCCGCGGCTTCGAGGTCGAAGGCGCTCGCCGCGGGGCCTTCCTGCTCGCGGGCGCCTACGTCGACGACGTGCTGATGGGGCTCGACCTCACTCGTCCCGCGTCGTGCCCTTAGGCACGACGAAGAGCTCGAACCAGTCCGGCACGGCCCGCTGCAGCCCGGTGTAGACGAGCGCCGGATCGGCTGGGATGACGATCCAGTAGTCCTCCACGCGCGGGGGCTCCTCGATCTCGACCACCTGATAGAGCCGGCGCAGCGCCTCGACCATCCGTTCCCGTCCGATGCTCGTCGAGACGAGACCGGGTTCCGGCGCGAGTCGCGTCGCCTGCATTTACCCAAGACTGCCTAACCGTCTACCGCATTTTTGGGGAACTGGACGAAGGGTCGATGCCTGCCGAGGCATCGGGGCCGGCCGATGCCGCTGGGTCGGGCGAAAACGATCGGACCCGGGCATCGTGTCGCCGCTCATCTACTTGCCCGCTGCGGCCGATATGACACCCGTCGATGAAGGTGCCGAGGTCGAGACCGATCGCCCTGCTCGCGCTCGCCGCACTCCTTGCGCTGCTCCTCGCGGGATGCGGGGGTGGCGGGTCGTCGGGCTCCTCGACGGGCGCCTCGGGGTCGAGCGCCTCGACGAGCACCCGCGGCGGCGGCGCGCCGGCGAAGATCCCGTCGACGGATCTCGAACCCGGCTACATCGATTGGCCCTTCTTCGGTCGCGTCCCGCAGCGCACGCACTACCTGCCGGCGAACCGCGGCGCGGTCGACCGGCCGCTCGACCCGCCGCTGAAGGAGGCCTGGTCGATCAACACCCACGGGCTGCTCGAGTTCCCGCCCGCGATCGGCGGCCGGGTCGCCTACGCGATCAACAAGTACGGCAACGGCAAAGCGATCCAGCTCGGCACCCGCAAGGTGATCGGCGAACTCATCCTCGACCCGAAGAACAAAGGCCACCAGCAGATCGTCACCGGCCCCGCGTACTACCGCGGGCTCATCTACGGCGCGTTCCTCGACGGCACGCTGGTGGCCGGGGACGGCAAGACCGGTCAGGTTGTCTGGAAGCGCCACCTGCACGCCCACCTCGAATCCTCGCCGCTCCCGGTCGACGGCGACGTCTACGTCGGCACCGACGCGGCCGAATTGCTGGCGCTCGACGCCGGCGACGGCCACACGGTCTGGAGCTTCAAGGCGCCCGGCGCCTTCAAAGCGAGCCCCAGCTACGACGCGGGCAACGTGTTCGACGGCGATTACCAGAGCTCGATGTACGCGTTGGACGCGAACACCGGCAAGCCGGTCTGGCGCACCAACACGAGCACCGTGGCGCCCTACGGCACGGGCGGCTTCTACTCCTCCCCCGCGATCGCCTTCGGCGACGTCTACGCGGCCCGCGACGACGGCATCGTCTACGCCTTCGACGAGGCCACCGGCAAGGTGAGGTGGAGCTTCGACACCGGCGAAAAGGTCTACGGCTCACCCGCGGTGGCCGAGGTGCCGGGAACACCCCCGACCGTCTACATCGGCTCCGAAAACGGCCGCTTTTTCGCCCTCGACGCCCGCACCGGCAAGGTCCGCTGGACCTACGACGTCGGCGGCCCGATCGAGGGCACCGCCACCGTCATCGGCCACACCGTCTACGTCGCCAGCTTCGCCACGAAAAAGACGATCGGCATCGACGTCCGCACCCACAAGAAGAACTTCGAGATGGGCCAGTCGGGCTACACCCCGATGGTCTCGGATGGCCGGCGTCTGATCCTGGTCGGTTACTACACGGTGGTGGGGCTCGAACCGACGCGGCCGTAGGGGTGGGGCTCGGGCCGTCCACAGCGCTTCGGGATGCCGCAAGCCCGTCCTGGGCGCCTCATGGGGGTCCTGGCACGCTGTGACCCCCATGAGGCGCCCAGGACGTGGGGCTTTCGTGAAACAGGGGGCGGGGGTTCGTGAGGAAGTGCGGGTCCCGTCACCGCCTCATGTGGTTCGGACGTCGATGGGCCGAAAAGTCCTGATATGGAGGACTTTTCGGCCCATCGACATCGGGCCCCTGCGGCTGTGGAGCTTTTCTCTCGCATAGCGAGAGGTTCGCTCCACGGCCAGGGCCACCGAAGGCGCCTGTGGAGCCTTTCTGTCGCTATGCGACAGAAAGGCTCCACAGCAGACCCCTGAGTGGTGGGAAGGCATGAGGAGGACGGGAGGAAGTGTGGAGTTCTCACGCTCTTCGTGACGACGCCCCACCTCGGTGACGCCCTCGTGAGCCATCCGTCGCTCCTCGCGTCACCCGACCGCCTCGGTCTCCCCACCCTCTCCCCGAACACCCCGCCCTCTCGGCCACGGCCACAGCCGACCCGGGTCGTGGCCGAGAGGGCCGCGTCCCGCGGCCGTCCTTGTCGTCCCCCGCCGCCCTACGCCGTCGCCGAAAGGGCGTCGTCCACTGCCACCGGCACGGTGGAGGCATCGGGCCAGACGCCCGGCAGGTCGTCGGAGGTGAAGCGGCCGGAGTCGATCAGGATCTGCTCGGCGGCGTGGGGGGCGAAGGGCTGGAGGGCGCGGGCGAGGAGGAGGATCGCGGCGACGAGGGCCTCGGCGTCGGCTAGGTCGAGCTGGCCGCGCTTCTTCAGTTGCTTCTCGAACTGTTGGATGCGCTCGAAGAGGCGGGTGAGGTTGCGGATCGACTTGTGGAGCTGGAGGTCGGCGGTGTCGTCGGCGATGCGGTTCAGGCCGGTCTCGCACCAGCCGCGCAGCTTCTCGCGCTGGGGCTGGGTGGAGGCGGCTTTCTCGGGATCGTGTTTGGCGTAGTCGAGCTCGACGAAGCGGTCGTGGGCGTAGGTCCAGAAGCCGCGGAGGAATTTGTTGGCGAAGCGGATCGCGGCGTCGGACCAGTTGAGGGTCTTCGCCGGGCCCGCCGCCCAGAGGACGGCGACGCGGACGGTGTCGGCGCCGAACTGGGCGACCAGCTCGTCGGGGTCGACGACATTGCCGAGGTGCTTGGACATCTTGCGGCCGTCGGCGATCACCATCTCGTGGAAGAGGCAGCCCTCGAAAGGCTCCCCCGCCTCCATGTAGGCGAACTCGCCGTGATCGCGCAGCGCCTTGGTGACGATCCGCTGGTCGAAGACGAAGCCGCCCGAGTCGCCGCCGGCGACGAGGCGCTCCGCGGGCAGCCACTTACGGCTCTCCGGATGGGTGAACATCCGCGTCGCGCGGTCCTCCGGCGGCACCGTGGCCGGGACCCAGAGGAAGAGCGCGTCGAAGTGGCAGTCGAGCGTGTCGGTCTCGCGCTTGGACGGCTTGCCGCAGACAGGGCAGGCGACGTCGACGAAGTCCGAGCGCTCCGCCAGCGGATTCCCTTCACCGGTCGCCACCAGGTCGCGCGGCAGCACCACCGGCAGGTCCTCCTCCGGCACCGGCACCGGCCCGTGGTCCGGGCAGTGGACGATCGGGATCGGCGTCCCCCAGGAGCGCTGCCGCGAGATCGAGAAGTCATTGGCCCGATACCGCTTCGCCGCCCGCGCCCCCGCGACGGGCGCGCTCGACCCGGCCTCCTCCGGTTGATGGGCCGAAAACTCAAGCGGGGCTTGAGTTTTCGGCCCATCAACATTGGGGGAGCGGGCGGCGATGTCGCGGTCGGCCTCGTCGACGGCCGGGATGCCGAGGGCCGCGGTCGGGCCGAAGCGGGCGTCGACCAGCGGCGAGATCAGGACCGGCAGCTCCTCGCCGCCGGGTCCCCGCACGGTGCGGCCGGTGTCGATCACCGGCACCGATTTGGCGTCGCGGGCGCTCCGCTCCCAGCCGCCGGAGCGCAGCTGCTCGAGCTCAGCGCGCACGCTCTCGTCGCCAATCCAGGCGTCGATCTCCGGATGACGCGGCGAGAGCAGCACGAACGTCGCCAGGCCGGCGGCGTCGGCGTGCGGGGTGAAGACCGTGAGCGGCCCGGCCGGCGCCTCGACCTCGAACTCGACCCCGTCGGTGCGCCCGAGGATGTAGCGCTGCGTCGCCAGCGCCAGCTCGTCCCACGGCTGCTGCTCGAGCCGCGCCAGGTTGGCGTCGTTCTCCTCCAGGTAAGGAGTGATCCGCAGGAACCAGGTCGGCCGCCGGATCAGCCGCACCTCGTTGTGGCAGCGCCAGCAGGTGCCGCCCTCCTCGACCTGGATCGTCGCCAGCGTGGTCTGGCAGGTGTCGCACCAGTCGACGGTCGCGTCGTCGAGGTAGATCAGGCCCATGTCGTAGAGCGTCAGGAAGAGCCACTGCGACCAGCGGTACTGGCCCTCGTCGGAGCTGTAGAAGACGCGGTCGTAGTCGAAGCTGTAGCCGAGACGCTTCATCTGCTCGAGCATCCGCTCGCCCGACTGGACGACCCACTCGGCGGCGGGCACCTGGCGCTCGATCGCCGCCAGCTCGGCCGGCAGCCCGAACGCGTCGAAGCCGAAGCCCATCAGCACGCTGCGCCCCTGCGCCCGCTGGAAGCGCGCGTAGGCGTCGCCGATCGTGTAGTCGCGGACGTG
>DASZUW010000454.1:0-8948 GCA_035547475.1 Solirubrobacterales bacterium | reverse complement strand
GACCTCCGCCGGGCTCGCCCAGCGGATCGCCCAGAGGCTCCTGGCCCTGACGGTCGGGGTCTACATCAACTCCCTGCTCGGTCGTGCGCCGCGGGCACTCGCCGCCTATGACGGACGGTGAACCCGCATCAAGCCTCTAGGCTTTACGCATGGCGAACCAGACGAGCACCACCATCCGCACCGTCCCCGACGTCCAGTCCGGCGTGCCGGCGACCCAGGTCAGCCTCTCGCGGGTCGGCGTGACCGGTGTCGAGAAGGTGATCCGCGTCCGCGACGGCGACCAGGAGAACCTCTTCTACGCCGAGATCGAGTGCTTCGTCGACCTCAACCCGCGCCAGGCCGGCGTCCACATGTCGCGCTTCGAAGAAGTCGTCGGCGAGGCGATCGACGAGGTCATCCTCGGCGAGGCCCTGAAGGCCGAGATCCTCGCCGCCCACGTCGCCCAGAAGATCCGCGAGCGCCAGAACGGCCAGCGCGCCGAGGTCTCCCTCACCGCCCGTTACCCGGAAACCGTGAAGACGCCGGAGTCGGAGATCGACACCCAGGAGATCTACGTCCTCTTCGGCACCGCCGTCGCCTCGGCGGCCGGCACCCGCACCCTCACCGGCGTCCAGGCCCAGGGCATGACCGCCTGTCCGTGCGCGCAGGAGATGGTCACGGGCCTCGCGCGCGAACGCCTCGACGCCGCCGGCTTCGACGAGGAGCAGATCGCGAAGATCGTCGGCGTCGTCCCGATCGCCACCCACAACCAGCGCGGCATCGGCACCCTCCACGTCGGCTGCCCCGAGGGCGGCCCCTCCTGGATCGACGCCCCGGAGCTCCTCCGCATCGTCGAGACCTCGATGTCCTCGGAGATCTACGAGCTGATGAAGCGCCCCGACGAGATGTCCGTCGTCGTCAAAGCCCACGAAACCCCGCGCTTCGTCGAGGACTGCGTCCGCGAGATGATCCGCCAGGTGGTCGACGGCTACCCCGACCTCCCCGACGACGCCTTCGTCATGGCCCGCCAGGAGAACCTCGAGACCATCCACCGCCACAACGTCGTCGCCGAGCGCTACGGCACCCTGGGCGAGCTCCGGGCAGAGCTGGCGAGCGGCGAGCACTCGGCGCGGCACGTCTCGATGCGGGAATGGCTGGATAGGGCGGGCTAGTTCAGGGGGTTGCGGCGGCCGGGGGGCCGTCCGGGCCCGGGGAGCCCCGCTGCAGCTCTTACTGTTGCTATAGCCCCCACAAGTACTGCAGCGCGAAAGTGCCTGTTTCTCAAGCCACCGTCCGACTCGACGGCCCCGCGGCCCTTTCCCGCTGGTCCTCCTCGATCCGGCGACGCAAACCGAAGAAGTAGTCCGCCCCGCTGACCAGGGTCACGACGACGGCCGCGTAGACCAGCACGTCCACCCAGGTGGGCGAGGGATTGGCGGCGATCAGGGCGATCACGGCGCCGATCTGGAGGACCGTCTTCGCCTTGCCGAGCCAGGAGGCGGCGATGACGAGGCCGCGCTCGGCGGCGATCGTGCGGAGGATGGTGACGGCGACCTCGCGGGCGATGATGACCATCGCGACCCAGGCTTCGAGGCGGCCGAGGGAGACCAGGCAGAGGAGGGCGCCGATGATGAGGAGCTTGTCGGCGAGCGGGTCCATCAGCTTGCCGAAGGTGGTGATCGAGTTGCGCGAGCGGGCGATGTAGCCGTCGAGGCCGTCGGTGAGGGCGGCCGCGGCGAAGACCGCCGCCGCGATGACGTCGCCGTTCGGCATTTCCACCAGCAGCGCGACGACGACCACGGGCACGGCGAGGATGCGCAGCATCGTCAGCGCGTTGGGCAGGTTGAGCGGGAACACCGCCCCTCAGTCTGACGCAGTGGCGCCCGCGGTGGGCGTCGCCGCGGCGGCCGCAGCGGCCGCGTCGCGGGCCGCGAAGTACTCCTCGCCCTCGATCGAGACGCGCGGGATGACGCGGTCGAGCCACTTCGGCATCCACCAGGCCCGCCTGCCCAGCAGCACCATCACCGCCGGCACCAGGAGGCACCGGACCAACGTCGAGTCGATCGCGATCGCCACCGCGAGCCCGACCCCGAACTCCTTCACCACCGGGTCACCGCTCAGGATGAAGCTGGCGAAAACGCACACCATGATCGACGCCGCCGAGGTGATCACCCGGCCGGTGTTCGCCAGCCCTTCGACCACGGCCCGCTTCTCGTCGCCGTACTCGGCGTAGTGTTCGCGCATCTGCGTCAGCAGAAAGACCTCGTAGTCCATCGAGAGGCCGAAGAGGATCGCGAACATCAGCAGCGGCACGAAGCTGACGATCGGGATCGAGTGCGGCAACCCGATCAGCGAGGAGCCCCAGCCGAGCTGGAACACCGCGGTGACGACGCCGTAGGAGGCGGCGACCGAGATCAGGTTCATCGCCGCCGCCTTGATCGGCACGAGCAGCGAGCGGAAGGCCATCAGAAGGACGACGAAGCTGAGCGCGACGACGACGAAGATCATCAGCGGCAGCTTGTCGGCGATCTGGTTGGCCAGGTCGATGTAGCCGGCCGTCTGGCCGCCGACGTAGGACTGGGCCTTCGTCCCAGCGAGCGCCCCGGGGATGACTTCGTCACGAAGGTTTTCCACAAGGGACACCGTCTCGTCCGCCCACGGCTCCGATTTGGAGATCACGGTGAAGACGGCGACCTGCTTGTCTTCGGAGAAGCTCGGTTCGGTGACCGCGGCGACGTCTTCGGCCCCGCCGATCGATTTCTGCAGGCCCGGCAGCACCTTCTGCGCTTCTTCGGGGGAGCTGAATTCGGAGGCGATCAAAAGCGGCCCGTTCACCCCCGGGCCGAAGCCCGCGTTCAGCCCGTCGTAGGCCTGGCGCGAGGTCGTTTCCTCGGGCAGCGCGCTGATGTCGTTCTGGCCGAGCTCGAGCTGAAAGATCGGCAGCGCGAGGATCGCGAGGACGACGAGCGCGGCGAGCGCCGAGCGCCAGGGCAGGTCGGCGACCCGTTCGGCCCAGCGGCGCCAGCCGTGCGGCTCCACGTCGTCGGGGTGCGTCTTGCCCAGGTGGAAGCGCAGGCTGTCGATACGGGGGCCGAGCGCGCCCAGCATCGCCGGCAGGAGCGTCGCCGCCGCGCACACCGCGAAGACCACCGCGATCGCGGCGGTGAAGCCGAGCGTCGTCACCAGCGGGATCCCGGCGATGACCAGCGAACACAGCGCGATCACGACGGTGAAGCCGGCGAAGACGACGGCCCCACCCGCGGTCGCCGTCGCGCGCGCGATCGACTCCCGCATCTCCATCCCTTCGCCGAGCTGGAGGGTGTGGCGGGTGACGATGAAGAGCGCGTAGTCGATGCCGACGCCGAGGCCGATCATCGTCGCCAGCGTCGCCGCCACGCCCGGCACCTCGAAGGTGTGCTCGAGCAACTTGATCACCGAGAGCGTGCAGGCGAGCCCGACCAGCGCGCCGACGATCGGCAGCATCATCGCGGTCGCGGTGCCGAAGGCGAACAGCAGGATGATGACCGCGGCGATCAGGCCGATCAGCTCGGAGGACTCGGTCGAGGGTTTGGAGAGCTGCTGGCCGACGTAGCCGCCCACGGAGGCGTTGCCGCCCGCCGCTTCGAACGGCTGCGCCGCGTCGAGGTATTCCTGCGCCTGTTCTTCGTCGATTTCCCCGGGGCCGATGCCGAGGACCAACGGGATGTAGCCGATCTGCCGGCTTTTGCTGAGGGTTTTGGAGCCTTCTTCGAGCGGGCTGTCCGCCGAGTTGACGTGCGGCAGCGCCCGCAGCCGGGCGACCGTTTCTTCGGTCGCCTTGGCGAAGGCGGGTTCGGTCAGCGTCTTCCCGGCGGGCGCTTCCAGGACCACCGGGTTCGACCCGTAGGCCTGCTGGGGCAGGTTCTCTTCCAGCAGTTCGGTCGCCAGCGTGGAGCCGGTCCCCGGCAGCGTCAGGTTTTCCGAGGTCTTCGACCCGCTGGCGGAGCTGATCGCGACGAGGACGATCGCGAGCACGACCCAAGCGCCGATCACCGGCCAGTGATGGCGCGAACACCAGCGACCGATCGCGTACAGGGGTCCGGTCATCGCCCGCGAGTATTTCCTACCTGAGCGCGCCCGACCACCTGAATATTGGGTGTACCAGCGGCCAATCCCTATTCGCCGGGCGCTTCGGCGGTGCCGTTCTCGAACGGGACCGGGACCGAGGCGAGCGGCCCGGCGCCGAGCGCCTGGCGCAGCAGCGTGAGGTGCTGGGCCTGGTCGGCGACCGTCGAGGCGAGCAGCGAGCGCGGCCAGGGCGCTTCGAGCTTGGAGATCGCGCTCAGCTCCTCGTCGATCGTCGCGCTTTCGACTTCGTAGAGGAAGACGAGGCGCGCGCGCTCGCTCGCGAGGCCGCTCGCGTCGATCGGTTCCGGCGTCGGTTCGGCGGGGCTCCCCAGGCCCCGCAGCGCCTTCAGCACCGCGTCGACGTGTTCCTGTTCCTGGGCGCGGAAGTAGGCCGCCATGCGGGCGAGCCGCGGGGGCAGGGACGGGCCGACGGCGGCGAAGGCTTCGACCGCGGCTTCCTGGCGGGAGAGGACCCGGTCGAGGAGCTGGGCGTCGTCGGCGGACGGCGAGGAGCTCGACGCGCTCTCCACCGCGACCACGGTCGAGGTGCCTCCGCCGCCGCAACCAGCGAGGATGCCGCTGATGAGAAGGACCGCGAGCGCCGCGCCGCCCCAGGTGATCCGCTTCCGTGCCATCGATCGGTGGTCAACCATATGAGCTCGGCGAAGTCCCCGCGCGCGGCGGCGCTCGCGACCCTCGCCGCCGAGGTCCACGACTGTTTCCGATGCCCGCGCCTCGTCGCCTGGCGCGAGGCCGAGGCCGCCGACCCGCCGAGGCGCTATCGCGGCCAGGACTACTGGGCGCGGCCGGTGAGCGGGTTCGGCGACCCCGACGCGCGGATCCTGGTCGTCGGCCTCGCCCCCGCCGCCCACGGCGCCAACCGCACCGGGCGCATGTTCACCGGCGACCGCTCCGGCGACTGGCTCTACGCGGCGCTCCACCGGGCGGGCCTCGCGAACCAGCCGACCGCAGTGAGCCGCGACGACGGCCTGCGCCTCCGTGATGCCTACATCGCCGCCGTCGTCCGTTGCGCGCCCCCGGCGAACAAGCCGACGCCCGCGGAGCGCGACAACTGCCTGCCCTACCTGGAGCGCGAGCTGGAGATCCTCGACCGCGTCCGCGTCGTCGTCGCGCTCGGCAAGTTCGGCTGGGACGGGTTCCTGAAGGCCGCCGCGGCGATCGGCATCCCCACCCCGCGCCCGAAGCCCGCCTTCGGCCACGGCGCCGAGGCCCCGCTGACCGATCGCCTCACGCTGCTCGGCATGTTCCACCCGAGCCAGCAGAACACCTTCACCGGCAAGCTCACGGTGCCGATGACCGACGCCGGCCTCGCCCGGGCGAAGGAGCTCGCCGCGCCGCCTCGCTAGTAGGCGTTCCCCGCCGCCTCCGGCGCTCTGCGCGATCATCGGTCGCTCCCCGCGCGCTGTGCGCCTCCTCATTAGCCGCTTGCCCCACTTTTCAAAAAATTTGTTGGAGCGCGGGAACGGACTCCACCTTTATGGGACTCTGCCCCAATCGACCCGGCGGTGGGCGCCGGGCGTGACGACGGAGGTGGGGAATTGACGATGCGGCGACCGCGGATCAAGCGGACGACGGAGTCGTTCAAGTCCCCCGAAGGCGACGTCTACCTGCGCCGGCCGAGCGCCGAACGCGACGTGAAGATCGAGCAGCCGCGCGAGGAAGACGAACGGCTGCTGGCAGCGCTCGACGGCAAGCACACGCTGGAGCAGCTCCACGCCGAGTTCGACGTCAAGCTCGTCGACGACACGATCGTGCAGCTGACCGAGCTCGAGGTGCTCGAGGACGCCACCGACGACGACCTCATCGATCCGGTCGAGTACGCCCGCTTCGACCGCCAGCTCCGCTACTTCTCCGACATCGCCCAAGCGGGCCTGGTGCCGTCGGAGTGCCAACGGCGGCTGCGCGAGGCGAAGGTGGCGGTGCTCGGCGTCGGCGGGCTCGGCGGCTGGACGGCGATGGCGCTGGCGACCTGCGGGATCGGCGAGATGTGGCTGATCGACGGCGACCGGGTCGAGATCTCGAACCTGAACCGCCAGATCCTCTACTCGGTCGCGGACCTCGGGCTGCTGAAGGTGGAGGTCGCGGCGGCGCGGCTGCGCGCCTTCAACCCGGAGGCGAAGATCACCGCGACGGCGCGGCGCCTCGGCAGCGCGGTCGAGATCGCCGACTTCATCGACGGCGCCGACGTCGTCATCGACGCGATCGACTGGCCCGCCTTCGAAGTCGAGGTCTGGTGCAACGAAGCCTGCTTCGAAACCGGCATCCCCTACATCACGATGAGCCACTTCCCGCCGATCGCGCGGGTCGGGCCGCTCTACGTCCCCGGGGTCACCGGGTGCTACGCGTGCCAGACGATCGCCTGGCGGCGCGAATACCCGCTGCTCGACGCGGCGATCGACGCCCAGCGGGCGAAACCGAGCCCGGCGGCGACGATCGGGCCCGCCTGCGCCCTCATCGGCGGCCAGATCGGGATGGAGATCATGCCCCTGCTGACCGGCCTCGCGACCCCCTCCACGCAGGGCGTCGAGCACATCTACGACCTGCGCACGATGGAGGTCGACCGCAAAGAGGTCGTGCCGGAGCCCGACTGCCCGGTCTGCGGAAACCTTCCCCACGCCGGCCGGCCGGCGGTGAAGGAGACCGCGGACGGGTAGCTTCGGCGGTATGAGGATCGCCGCCCTCGCCGCCCTCGCCCTCTGCGCAACCCTGCTCGCCGCCGGGTGCGGCGGCGGCGGATCGGCCAACTCGAGCACGACCGCGCCGCCCCCCGAACGCACCGCGACCCCGAAGCAGGCGACCGCCCCCAACGCCCCGGCAGGCTCCAACGTCATCTCCTGCGAAGCGAGGACCACCGGCATCGAAGGCCTCCGCGCCACGGCGATCGACTGCGCCTCGGCCCGCGCCACCATGCACCGCTGGACCGCCACCCCCTCCTGCGCCCTCCCCACCGCCGCCTCCCGCGGCTCCTGCTCCCTCGACCCCTTCCGCTGCCAGGCGGTGCGTGCCGACCGCGGGGTGGCGGTCAGCTGCGCCCGCCGCGGCGGCGACGTCGCGTTCATCTCGACGCGGGAGTAGGGGGCATGGGGCGCGAGCGAGGGACGGGCGGGGGTCCCGGTCCCCGCAAGGTGGCGCCCGGGGATTGACGGGGGCCGGGCAGGGGCCGGCCGGGGGACGGCCGGGTCCACGGGGAGAGGGCGTCGAGACGGGGCGTCACGGGACCGCGACGGGGAAGGGACGGAAGGCCCAAGGATGTGTCACCGAAATGAGGCGTCGTGACGAAGACGCCGGGATCTCCACACTTCGGTCCGTGTCGCACAACACGCACGCAGGTGCGGGCGACCTGGGTTACGCATGGGTTAACCCAGGTCGCCCGCACCTCCTGGGGCCCTCCATCCCGGCCCAGGATGTGACGGAAGGCTCAGAGAGGCGTCACGTCCCCGGCGCCTTAGCGGCGTCTTCGTCACGAGGCGACCCGGCCCGGTCCGAGGTGTGGCGTCTCCCGCACGGGGATCCGACACGAGGCAGGCCGCCCGATCGGTCAGGGGTCTCCGTGTGGAGTTCTGGTCGCTCGGCGACCAGAACTCGACGCGCGTCCGTGCGGGCGTGCGGGAGCCGGAACCAGTCCCCCCGCACCCCCCACGTCCTGGGCGCCTCATGGGGGTCACAGCCTGCCAGGACCCCCATGAGGCGCCCAGGACAGCCGCCGGCGCCCCGAAGTAGTGTGGACGGCCCGAGCGTGGTATCGAGGGCCCCTAAGCGCAAAGCATCATCCGCGTGACCTTGTCGCCTTCGATCTGGAACTTGAAGCGGCCCGGGCGGTTGAAGCCTTCGCCGCGGACCTCGGCGGCGATCACCGTCCTGCCGTTGCGCCCCTCCACCGCCGTCACCTCGAGGGTCACCTTCGCGCCGATGAACTCGCTGTCGCACCAGGCCCGGATCTCGTCCGGGCCCTGAAACTCCCGCCCCCAGTCGCCGACCACACCGTCCTCGCTGAAGCAGTCAAGGAAGGCCTCCATGTCGTGCGCGTTCGCCGCCGCGAGAGCGGCTCGCACGGGGGCCGGCAAATCGAGCGCGTGTCGCACCCGCGAAGGGCATCACGGAAGTCGGCGACCCCGATGGGAAAAGCCGCACGCCCGATCATCGTCGACTATCGAGCACGGCCGTCACCGTCTTGGTGACGGCCGTGACCTTTTCCGTCGCATCCTTGAAGGTCACCTTCACCTTGACCTTCAGAGGGCGGTGCACGCCATCGCCGTCAACGTGCCCTTGCCGGGGGCGGCGATCGCGGAGCCGATCTGGGTCGGCCTGGCGCCGGTCGGTACGAGCGCCATGTTCTCGGGGTCGGCGACCAGCTTGTGGGTCTATTCGGAGGCCGTCAGCTGGCTGCACCCCACCGACCACCCGCGTGATGCGCGTCGCTCCGACGGCCCAGAACCCAATCTGAACCCTTCGCCCCAGGCCGAGCCCCTCCGCCCCATCCACGCTAGACTGCGCCTTTGAACCGACCCGAACCCAAGCAGCTTCTCCCTGCAATTCGGGTATTTCGGGGCTATAGCTCAGCTGGCAGAGCGCCTGGATCGCACCCAGGAGGTCGGCGGTTCGAATCCGCCTAGCTCCATCGACGAGGAAGCCCTGCAAACGGGCCTTATCGGATTCCGGCAAGCCATTCGAATCGTCCGGAAATCTGCCCTCGTTTGAGGCGCTAGTAGACGCATCCGGAAATACGTTCAGGCGATCCGGGAAGGAATCGGCGGCCGGGAGGCGAATCTCCGGCCAGTGCCCCAGAAGGTCGAGATCGAGCTGAGCGGCGAGGAGCGCGAGGCGCTCCGGCGCCTGGCCCG
>DASZUW010000453.1:0-5413 GCA_035547475.1 Solirubrobacterales bacterium | reverse complement strand
GGCGAGCGCAGCGAGGCGGCGAAGCGTTCGGGCGACATCATCCCGAGCGCGGAGTGCGGATGGTTGTCCGATCAGACCCTT
The DNA here is from genome assembly GCA_035547475.1 of Solirubrobacterales bacterium. GTDB lineage: Bacteria > Actinomycetota > Thermoleophilia > Solirubrobacterales > 70-9 > VAYN01. The sequence goes on along the minus strand of DASZUW010000453.1, from coordinate 5,332 downwards.
CTACACTTCTCGTATGATGAAGGCCGAGCTTCACGAGTCGGTGGACCGTCTTCCTGAAGGCGCGGTCGATGGTGCCGCGGTCCTCATTGAGGAGATCACGGACGGGCGGATCGACCCGGAGCAGGCTTGGTTCTGGACCCGCGAGTGGCAGGCGAAAGAGCGGGAGGCTGACGAAGACCTCGCCGCAGGCCGCGCAACAACTTTTGAGAGCGACGACGAATTCCTTGAGGGGCTGGAAGCTGACATGAAGCCCTTCGATGCCGACTCGTAGCGTCCTCGTGTCCTCCCTGGGCGACTGGCAGGGCCTGAAGCCTCAACAACAGCGGCAATTTCTGGTCGCGCTAAGCAGTCTGTCGGCGACCTGAAGGAATTTCCGCCAGCATCCATCCAGCACTAAGAGGATGCAAAGACACCTTGGGGTCTGGGAGATGAGATGGGCGCCGGACGGACGGGCCACGTTCGAATACGGCGACGAGGTTCGCCCAGGCCAGCCGCACATCATCTGGCGCCGAGTCGGCACTCACTCGATCTTCCGGCGTCCCTGAGCCCTGGAACCCCTGGGCACAGCCGCGGTTGCCCTCGCAGCGTCTGGGTGCTGCCCTGTCCGTTGCCCATTTGATGTGTCAGACGGTGTCGGAGCGAGTGAACTTGGCTCTACACGTGATGCCGGAGGAGGGACTCGAACCCCCGACACGCGGATTATGATTCCGCTGCTCTAACCAGCTGAGCTACTCCGGCGGGGGTGCGCAGGATAGCGGTGCGATGCTGGGGACATGGGGCAAGGTCCTCGAGGGGTCAAGCCGTTGGGGTTCGCGGCGTTGCGGCCGGTGCTCGTCGGGGCGCTGTTGGTGGTCGATGCGGGGATCGTGTTGGCGCTGGGGATCGGGCGGCAGAAGGGGTGGTTGGGGCCGTTCGTCGGGTTCGGGATCGTGCTGGTGGGGCTGGTGTGGTTGATGGGGTGGGCGGTGCGGCACCGGCACGACGACGATGAGGGGAGTTAGGCTGCGGTTGTGCCTGGAGCGGACTTGGACAGCGCGGTGCGGACGGTGGTGCGGCAGTGCATGGGCGTCGATGCGGGCGAGGAGGTGCTGGTGGTCTGCAATCCCGTGACGGAAGAGATCGGGGCGTTGATGCGGATCAAGGCGCAGGGTGACGGGGCCGACGCGACGCTGGCGGTGATCTCGGAGCGGGAGACGCACGCGGCGGAGCCGCCGCGGGCGGTGGCGGCGGCGATGGCGGCCGCGGACGTGGTGCTGGCGCCGACGATCCAGTCGCTGTCGCACACGGCGGCGCGGAAGGCGGCGAGTGAGGCGGGGGTGCGGATCGCGACGCTGCCCGGGGTGACCGAGGAGATGCTGGCGCGGCTGATGAACGGCGACCTCGAGGAGATGCGGCGGCGCGGCTGGGCGATCGTGAACGTGATGAACCGCGGGTCGCGGGTGCGGATCAGCGACGCCAACGGCAGCGATCTGACGTTCTCGATCGAGGGGCGCGAGGGGATCGTCGACGCGGGCGAACTCTCGGCCCGGGGCGCGTTCGGGAACCTGCCGTGCGGCGAGGGGTTCATCGCGCCGGTCGAGGGGACCGCCGAGGGGACGCTGGTGGTCGACGGGTCGATCGCCGCGGTCGGGCTGGTCGAGTCGCCGGTCCAGCTGACGATCGAGGCCGGGCACCTGGTCGGCGCGACCGGCGACGAAGGCGCCCGCCTGCTGGAACTGCTGACGCCGCACGGGCCCGACGGCACGAACGTCGCCGAGCTCGGCATCGGCACCAACGAGGAGGCGATCCTCACCGGCAACGTCCTCGAGGACGAGAAGATCTTCGGCACCGCCCACGTCGCCTTCGGCGCCTCCGCCGGGATCGGCGGCACGGTGCAGGTCCCGGTCCACCTCGACGTCGTGGTCAAGGAACCGACCGTCGAAATCGACGGCGAGGCGATCCTCGGCGGCGGCGAGCTCCTGATCTGAGCGGCGCCGTGCCGACGCTGCTCGCCGTCCCCAACGTCTCGGCGGCGGGGGACGCGGAGGCGCTGCGGCGCCTCGGCGAGGCGTTCGGCCGCGCCGCCCGCATCCTCGACGTCCACACCGACGCCGACCACGGCCGCAGCGTCTTCACGATCGCGGGCGAGCCGGGCGGGCTGGTCGAGTCCCTGCTCGCGGGCGCCGAGGAGGCGCTGGAGACGATCGACATGTCGAGCTACGCGGGCGCGCACCCGGCGATCGGCGCGCTCGACGTCTGCCCGATCGTCTGGCTGCGCGAGGAGGACCGCGACGCGGCCCGCACCGAGGCGGTCGCGATCGGCGGGCAGATCGGCGGCCTCGGCGTGCCCGTCTTCCTCTACGGCGAGCTGGCCCGCGAGCCCGGCCACGCCGAGCGCGCCTACTTCCGGGGCGGCGGCCTCGCCGAGCTCTGGCTGCGGATGGAGGGCGGCGAGCTGCGCCCCGACTTCGGCCCGCCCGTCCCCCACCGGCGCGCCGGCGCCACGCTGGTGACCGCGCGCCCGCCGCTCGCCGCGTTCAACGTCGAGCTCGAGGGCGCGGACCTCGACACGGCTCGCGCGGTCGCCGCCGAGCTGCGCGAGGCCGGGGGAGGGGCGCCCGGCGTGCGGGCGATCGGCCTGATGCTCTCGAGCGGGCGCGCCCAGGTCTCGACCAACGTCCACGACCCGCTGCGGACCCCGCTCGGCGCCGTGGTCGAGGAGGTGCGGCGGCTGGCGGCGCCGCGCGGCGCGCGCCCGGTCGAGGCGGAGCTCGTCGGCCTGATCCCGCAGGGCGCCCTCGTCGACTATCCCGCCGACGTGCCGATCCGCGGCTTCGACCCCGAGCGCCACGTGATCGAGCGGCGCCTCGCCTCGCCCAGCCACTAGATTCTTCAAGCGATGGCCCAACCGAAGAACAAGAGACGCCGCAAGCGCCGCGGGACCCAGGGCGGCCGCATCGACACCGGGCGCCGCAGCCGCCCGCGCACGCGCGAGGAGGCCCGTGCCCGCGCCCGCTCCGGCGGGGGCGGCCGCTCGGCGGCGAAAAAACCCGACCTCCCGCCGACCTGGAAAAGCGCCTCGATCCGCGGCGTCGGCGCCGCCGTCATCTTCGTCCTCATCCTCCTGGTCCTCTTCAAACGGCCGGTCGGCGTGTCGCTGATCTTCGGCGTCTTCATGCTCGCCTTCTACATCCCGACCGGCTACTACATCGACCTCACGATGTGGCGCCGGCGCGAGCGCCAGCGCATCCGCGACCGCGAAGGGACGGCGTAGTGGCGCTCGACGTCCAGATGCTGACGGTCGGCCAGATCGCCGAGAACACGTTCCTCTTGCGGCCCGAGGGCGGCGAGAAGCTGCTCGTCGTCGATCCCGGCGACGAGGCGGAGCGCATCCTCGCCGCGGTCGAGGCGACCGGGGCGGAGGTCGAGGCGATCCTCCTCACCCACACGCACTTCGACCACGTCGGCGCCGTCGCGCCCGTCGCCCGCGCCACCGGGGCGCCGGTCTACGTCCCCGAGATCGAGAAGCCCGTGCTCGCCGACATCATGGCCTACGTGCCCTGGGAGGGCTTCGGGCCGTTCGAGTCCTACGACGCCGACGAGACGCTCGCCGGCGGCGAGACGCTGAGCCTTGCGGGCCTCGAGCTCGACGTCATCTTCACCCCCGGCCACAGCCCCGGCCACGTCACCTACTCGGTGCGCGGCGAGGACGCGATCTTCTCCGGCGACGTCCTCTTCCAGGGCTCGGTCGGGCGCGTCGACCTGCCCGGCGGCGACTGGCCGACGCTGGCGGACTCGATCGCCCGCCTGCTCGACTCGCACCCGGACTCGACCGTCGTCCACCCCGGCCACATGGGGATGACGACGCTCGGCGCCGAGCGGGCCACCAATCCGTTCCTCCAGGCCACGGCGCGCTGAGCGCGGCGCTGCCCCGCCCAGCTAAGGTCGCGACGATGGCAAGCAAGTTCCAGGCACCCCGCGGGACCTTCGACGTCCTCCCGGCCGCCGGGCGCGCGCGGGCGCGCCTGCAGGCGGTCGCCACCGGCATCTTCGAGCGCGCCGGCTACGAGATGATCCAGACGCCGACCTTCGAGGACACCGACCTCTTCGAACGCGGCGTCGGCAAATCGACCGACATCGTCCGCAAGGAGATGTTCACCTTCGAGGACAAGGGCGAGCGCAGCCTCACCCTGCGCCCGGAGGGCACGGCGCCGATCTGCCGCGCCTACCTGGAGCACGGCATGCACAAACTGGCGCAGCCGGTGAAGCTCTCCTACGTCGGCCCGTTCTTCCGCCACGAGCGCCCGCAGGCGGGGCGCTACCGGCAGTTCCACCAGCTCGGGATCGAGGCGATCGGCACCGGATCGCCGCTGGCCGACGCCGAGGTGATCATGCTGCTGTCGGACCTGCTCGCCGAGCTCGGCGTGCCCGGGGTGGCGCTGCGGCTCGGGAGCCTCGGCTCGCTCGACGCGCGCGCCGCCTACCTGGAGGATCTGAAGGCGCACCTGCACCGCCACGAGGGCGACCTGACGAACGACGTCCGCGAGCGCATCGACATCAACCCGCTGCGCGCCTTCGACTCCGACGACGAGGGGGTGCAGGGGGTGATGGCGTCGGCGCCGACGATCCTCGACGCGCTCTCGGCGGAAGATCAGCAGCACTTCGACGAGGTGCGCTCGCTGCTCGACGCGGCCGGGATCGCCTACGAGCTCGACGGCACGCTCGTGCGCGGCATCGACTACTACACGCGGACGATCTTCTCCTTCGTCTGCGACGCCCTCGGCGGCCAGTCGGAGATCGGCGGCGGCGGGCGGTACGACGGGCTGATCGAGCAGCTCGGCGGCCCGGCGACGGCGGCGGTCGGCTGGGCGGCGGGGATCGAGCGGATCCTGCTGGCGCTCGACGAGGAGGAGCCGGGCCTCGGGCGCGTCGCCTTCGTCGCCATCGCCGACCCCGAACAGCGCCGCCGTGCGATGGCGCTCGTCACCGAACTGCGCAACGCCGGGTTCTCGGCCGAGATGGACCTCGCCGGGCGCGGCCTCAAGGGACAGCTGAAACACGCCGACCGGATCGGCGCCGCGCGGGTCCTGATCCTCGAGGCCGACGGCACCGCCCAGCTGCGCGACATGGCGACCGGCGAGCAGCGCGCCGCCGACACCGGCAACCTTCTCGGCGAGATGACCGGGGGCGAAGCATGAGCGGGACGGGCGAGGCGGAGGGCGCCGAGCCGCGCGTCGGCCGGCTTCCCGACCCGGCGGCGAACGGCTACCGCGACACCTGGTGCGGGCGGGTGCTGCCCGACCGCGTCGACGACGAGGTCCGCGTCGCCGGCTGGGTCAACCGCCGCCGCGTC
>DASZUW010000452.1:0-1543 GCA_035547475.1 Solirubrobacterales bacterium | reverse complement strand
AAGGCGATGGCGCACGAGCTGCTGGAGGGGGTCGGGATCGAGGACGCCGAGCACCGCTACCGGGCCTATCCGCACGAGCTCTCCGGCGGCATGTGCCAGCGGGTGATGATCGCGATCGCCACCGCGTCGAGCCCGCGGCTGATGCTGGCCGACGAGCCGACGACCGCGCTGGACGTGACCACCCAGGCGCAGATCCTCAAACTTCTCGCGCGGATGAGCGCCGAGGAGGGGATGGCGATGCTGCTCGTCTCCCACGACTTCGGCGTGATCGCCCAGGCCTGCGACCGCGTGGCGGTGATGTACGGCGGCCACATCGTCGAGAGCGGCCCGGTGGAGACGATCTACCACGAACCCGAACACCCGTACACGAAGGCGCTGCTGAACTCGGTGCCGGAGCTCGACTCCGCCGGCAACGTGCGGCGGCGCGCCGCCCTGGCCGGGCACCCGCCGGAGCTCTCCGACGTCATCCCCGGCTGCGTCTTCGCGCCCCGCTGCGAGCACGCGCGCCCCGGCTGCGAGTCGATCTCGATGAAGCTGGAGCAGGTCGGGCAGGCGCACGATTCCGCCTGCCCGGTGCGGCCGTACGCGGCCGCGAACGCGAAGGAGAAGGCCGGGAAGGTGGAAGCGTGAGCGAGGCCGAGAAAGCCGGCGGGCTCGGCAGCGAGAAGGCTCGCCTGCTCGAGGTCGACTCGCTGGTGAAGGAGTTCGGCGTGCGGCGCAGCCTCGCCGAGCGCCTCGCCCGCAGGGAGGTGGAGCCGCACCGCGCCGTCGACGACGTCAGCTTCACGCTCGACCGCGGCGAGATCCTCGGCATCGCGGGCGGCTCGGGCTCCGGCAAGACGACGATGGCCCGCTGCCTGATCCGCCTGATCGAGCCCGACGGCGGCGAGGTCCGCGTCGACGGGGTGAACATCCGCGACCACAAGGGCGCCGAGCTGCGCGAACTGCGGCGGCGGATGCAGATGGTCTTCCAGGACCCCTACGCCTCGCTCAACCCCCGGATGACCGTCGGCGCGGCGCTCCACGAAGCCGGCAAGGTCCACAACCGCCCCGGCGCCGAGGACGAGGACGCCTTCGTCTCCCGCCTCCTCGGCCTGGTCCAGCTCACCGACCGCATCGCCTCGCGCAAGCCGCGCGAGCTCTCCGGCGGCCAGCGCCAGCGCGTCTCGATCGCCCGCGCCCTCGCCGTCGACCCGGAGCTGATCATCGCCGACGAGGCGGTGAGCGCACTGGACGTCTCCGTCCAGGCCCAGCTCCTGAACCTCTTCCTCGACCTCCGCGAGGAGCTCGGCGTCGCCGTCCTCTTCATCTCCCACCAGCTCGCCGTCATCGCCGAGGTCGCCGACCGCATCGCCGTGATGCGCCACGGAAAGATCGTCGAGACGGGACCGACGCAAGAGGTCTTCGCGCGGCCGAAGGACGAGTACACCCAGGCGCTGCTGAGAGCGCACCCGCATCCGGATCCCCGGCTGCGGTTCGTGGGGTAGGGGCGGGGGTCCGGGACGCCGGAAGCTGGCGCCCGGGGCGGGGGTTTGGGACGCCG
>DASZUW010000451.1:0-2909 GCA_035547475.1 Solirubrobacterales bacterium | reverse complement strand
CTGGTCGCGGCGGGCCGCCTGCGAGTCGATCACCACACGGCGTTTTTTGCCCGCGGCGGCGCCGCCCCCGGCGCCGGCGGGGCCCCCGGGACGGACGGGTTTGCTGGACGTGCCGGCTTTTTTGGCCGGCGGCTTCACCGGCGCGGTCGAGGTGGCGCCGTCGCCCGCGGCGGCTTTCTGTCCCTGGGGCGGCGCGGGCGCTTTCGCCGCGCCGTCGCCCTGCGGGGCCGCTTTCGCCTGGCCCGGCGGCCTGCTGGGCGCGGGCGGTTTCGCCGCGGCGGGCGGCGCTTTCGCCGCCGCCGGGCCGTCGGCTTTCGGGGCGGGCGCGGCCGCCGGGGTCTCCTGCGGTTTCGGCGGCGCCTGGGTGGCGGCACCGCCGCCCCCGTTGGCGGCGCCGATCGCCCGCAGGGCGTCGGCCTCCTCGACGCTCGAGGCCGCCGCTTTGGCCTCGATCCCGGCCGCTTTCAGGGCTTTCAGCAGCTCTTTCGAGCTGACGCCCTGCGCTTTTGCGATTTCGTGAACCCGCTTCTTCGCCACTAGGCCTGCTCAGCCTCCTCCGCGACCGGCGCGCCGGTCGCCTCTTCGGCCTCGATCGCCGCCTCGTCGGCGGCCTCCTCGGCAAGCTCCGCCTCGACCGGATCCTCGGCAGCCTCCTCGGCCTCCTCCGCGGCGATCGCGTCGTCGACGATCTCGTCCACGACCGACTCCTCGGCTGCCTCCTCTTCGGCCTCCTCGACGAAGTTCGCCGCCGCGCGGGCGACGATCTCGTCGACCTGGCCCTGGTCGGCGTCGGGGTCGGCGAGGATCGAGACCTCGGCGTCGGAGAGGTCGCTCAGCACCGCCACCTGGCTGGTGTCGAAGCGCGAGAGCGCCTGGTGCTGGGGCAGGCCGCAGTAGGTCGAGCCGGGGATCGCCGCGTTCGGGCAGCGCCGGCCGTTCGAGAGGACCGCCATGCAACGCCCGTCGAAGGCTTCTTCGCCCTCGTATTCGACCTCGGCTTCCTCGGAGGCGAACTCGGTCTCCGACTTGATGTCGACGCGCCAGCCGGTCAGGCGGGCGGCGAGGCGGGCGTTCTGCCCGTCGCGGCCGATCGCCAGCGAGAGCTGGTCGTCGGGCACGATCACCGTGGCCTGGCGCTCGTCGTCGTCGACGATCACCTCGCGGACCCGCGCCGGGGAGAGCGCTTTGGCGACGAACCGGGCGGGCTCGTCGTTGTAAGGGATGATGTCGATCTTCTCGCCCCGCAGCTCGGACACGACCATGCGGACGCGCGAGCCGCGCGGGCCGACGCAGGCGCCGACCGGGTCGACGCCGTCGGCGTGGGAGACGACGGCGATCTTCGAGCGGTAGCCGGGCTCGCGGGCGACGCCGACGATTTCGACCAGGCGGTCGGCGATCTCCGGCACCTCGAGCTCGAACAGCGATTTGATCAGCTCCGGGCTGCGCCGCGAGACGACGATCGCCGGGCCTTTGGTCGAGTCGGAGACGTCGGTGATGACGGCCTTGACCCGCATCCCGTGGTCGTAGCGCTCGTTGTAGACCTGCTCGGACTTCGGCAGCAGCGCCTCCACCCGCTCGCGCAGCTGCACCAGCGTGTAGCGCTTGTCGGACTGCTGGATGATCCCGGTGATCAGCTCGCCGACCCGGTCCTGGTACTCGTCGTACATCATCTGTCGCTCGGCCTCGCGGATCCGCTGCAGGATCACCTGCTTGGCGGTCTGCGCGGCGATCCGGCCGAAGTCGTCGGGGGTGACGTCGCGGGTCGTGATCTGGTCCTCGTAAGGGGCGATCATCTCCGGGTCGAGCTCGGGATCCTCGGGCTCTTTCAGTTCCCCGGTCTCCGGGTCGACTTCCGGCTCGTCCTGCTGCTCGGCGGCCTCGGCCAGGAGTTTCTCCTCCAGCTCGGCGGGCAGGATCAGCTCGAAGACGCGGAAGTCACCGGTCTCGTGGTCGAGGTCGACCCGCGCGTATTTGGCCGCGCCGGGGGTCTTCTTGTAGGCCGAGAGCAGGGCGTCCTCGAGAGCGTCCATCAGCTTGTCGGCCGAGATCCCCTTCTCCTGCTCGAGGCCTTTGACTGCGTCGACGATCTCTTTGCTCACTGGGACGACTCCTCCTTCTCGGAAGCGCTGGTCGCGCTCTTACGACGGTACTTCTCCCCGGGGGAGGAGACCTCGAGCGCGTAGTCGGTGCGCAGGTAGTTCAGGTGGTGGGTGACCCGTTCGCAGAGCGCCAGGTCGACCCCGTCGGGGTGGTCGATGAAAAGCCGCAGCATCTCGCCCCCCGGCTGCTCGACGGCGATCAGGTCGATATCGGGGTCGAGCTCGGACAGCTGGCTCTGGATGTCGGTTTGCAGGTCACTCATTGGTGGCGGCTCTCACTCCGTGATGCCCGGTTCGGGCCGTAAAAAAAGTGGGCCAGGCCCACTTCTCGACTGCGCGATACAGATAGGGACAGAAAAGCTTGAGGCAAGTATAGCTGGACTGCGCCGCAGGCCAAAATGGCCCGTTTGCGGGCTACTTCGCGGCCTCGGCGCCGGCGCGGAGGCGCTCGACCCGGTCGAGGATCGCCTCGGCGACGGCGTCCTTGCCCGCCTTCGGCACCTGGACCTCGTCGTCGGGGGCCACCAGCGTCACCTCGTTCTCGGCGCTGTCGAAGCCGATCGTCGCGTCGGAGACGTCGTTGAGGACGATCAGGTCGGCGCCCTTGCGGACGAGCTTGGCGCGCGCCCGGTCGACCGCGTCTCCCCCGTGCTCGGCGGCGAAGCCGACGACGGTCTGGCTCTCGGTGCGGATCGCGGCGATTGCGGCGAGGATGTCCTCGGTCGGCTGCAGGTTCAGGTTGAGGCTGTCCTGGCGCTTGATCTTGCCGGTGATCGGCTCGGTGCGGAAGTCGGCGGGGGCGGCGGCCAT
>DASZUW010000450.1:0-6102 GCA_035547475.1 Solirubrobacterales bacterium | reverse complement strand
TCTATAGCACCAGCAAGAGCTGCAGCGGTGTCCGGGGCCCCGATCCAGCTCCCGGAAAGAGGACGAAGGCGCACGGAAGCGTGACGTTCCCGGCGTCTTCGTCACGTCCCCGCCGCCCACCCCCGGAGCGTTCGTACTTCGGACCGCTATGCGGACCTTTCTGCGAACGCGACGTGCGGCCGCTCTCCGCCGAAACCCTCACGTCCTGGGCGTCTCGTCGCGGTCACAGCCAGCCAGGACCGCGATGAGACGCCCAGGACCCACCTAGGACTGCCGCCCGGGCCCCGCGCGACGCCCGCCCCTCAGCCCACGAGATCCCGCACCAACTGCACGAGGAGGCGCACGCCGAAGCCGCTGCCGCCCTTGCCGGTGTAGGGGCGGCCGACGTCCCAGGCGGTGCCCGCGATGTCGATGTGGGCCCAGGGGGTGTCGTCGACGAAGTGCTCGAGGAAGCTGCCCGCGGTGATCGAGCCCGCTTCGCGCTTCTTGGCGAGGTTGGAGAGGTCGGCGACCGTGCCCTTCATCAGGTCCCGGTACTCGTCGTGGAGGGGGAGGCGCCAGACGAGCTCGCCGCTCTCCTCGCCCGCCGCCGACAGCTCGCGCGCCAGCTCGTCGTCGTTGGAGATGACGGCGGCGTAGGTCGAGCCGAGCGCGATCACCACCGCGCCGGTGAGCGTCGCGATGTCGACGACCCGCTCGGCGCCGAGCTCGATCGCGTAGGCGAGCGCGTCGGCGAGGATGAGCCGGCCCTCGGCGTCGGTGTTGTTCACCTCGACCGTCTTGCCGTTGTACTGGGTGTTCACGTCGCCCGGCTTCACCGCGGTGCCGGAGGGCATGTTCTCGGTCGCCGGGACGACCGTGATCAGGTCGATCGGCAGCCCGAGCTCGGCGATCGCCGCCGTCGCCTCGAGCACCGCCGAGCCGCCCGACATGTCGAACTTCATGTCCTGCATCCCGGCGCTGGGCTTCAGGCCGATGCCGCCGGTGTCGAAGGTCACTCCCTTGCCGACGAAGCCGAGCGTCGGCCCCGTGCCGCCGCCCTCGTAACGGAGGACGATCAGGCGCGGGTCGACCGGGCCGCCCTGGCTCACCGCGGCGAGGCCGCCCATGCCCTTGGCGCGGATCGCCTCGCCGTCGAGGACCTCGACCGTCAGCCCCTCGTTGCCCGCGGCGATCTCCGCGGCGCGGCGCGCCAGGTCCTCGGGCCTGGCGAAGTTCGCGGGCGTTTCCTGCAGGTCGCGGGCGCGGTTGGCGGCCTCGGAGTAGACGCGCGCCGTCTCGGCCGCGCCGGCGAGCTCCGCCCGCCCGAGCAGCGTCAGCGACTGGAGCGGCGCCCGCGGCTCCTCGTCGTCCTCCTCGTCACCCTGGCCCTTGAAGCGGTCGAAGCGGTAGGCGCCGAGGACGGTGCCGGTGACGATCGCCTCGGCGGCCGCCTCCTCGTCCTCGAAGGACGGCAGCGCCCAGGCGAGCGAGGTCGCCTCGAGCCGCGCCGTCTCGCGCACCGCGAGCGCCGCGGCCACCCGCAGCCTCTCGGCGTCGAGCTCGTCGCGCTCGCCCAGCCCGAGCACCAGCAGCCGCTCCGGCGCGCCGGGGTAGAGCCGGGTCATCGCCTTGAAGGACGCCTTCGCGTCGGCGGCGCCCGGCGCCCCCGCGACCTCCTCGGGCAGCGAGTCGCCCGCGAAGAGCCCGACCGCCACCAGCGCCGCGTCGGCGTGCGCAAGTGACGTTTGTCTCACATCGACCTTCATCGCAGCGCGAGTCTAGTCACGCGGGATGGGCGGCCCTTGCCGCTATCGTCCCGCAGGCGAGGCGCCCGCGCCGCGGGCCGACCCGGCAACGGGAACAACACGCAAGGAGAGGAAAGGCCCCGAGATGTCCAGCTCAGTGATCCTTGGTACCGCGCGCACCCCGGTCGGCAAGATGGGCGGCGCATTGGCGACGGTCGAAGCCCCCGAGCTCGGCGGCATCGCCATCGAAGGCGCGCTGGAGCGCTCCGGCGTCGCCCCCGAGCAGGTCCAGCAGGTGATCTTCGGGCAGGTGCTGCAGGCCGGACAGGGGCAGATCCCCTCGCGCCAGGCCCAGATCAAGGGCGGCATCCCGAAGGAGGTCCCCTCGGAGACGGTCAACAAGGTCTGCGCCTCGGGCATGCGGACCCTCGGCCTCGCCGACCAGGCGATCCGCGTCGGCGACCTCGACGTCGCCGTCACCGGCGGCATGGAGTCGATGTCGAAGGCCCCCTACCTGCTGCCGGACGCGCGCTTCGGCTTCCGCATGGGCGACGTGCAGGCGCTCGACGCGATGACCCACGACGGGCTCACCAACCCCTTCACCGGCAAGCAGATGATCAACGAGGCCTCCGAGGTCTCGGGCGAGCTCGAGATCACCCGCGCCGACATGGACAAATTCGCGGTGCGCTCGCAGCGGCTGGCCGGCGAGGCGACCGAGTCCGGCCGGATCGCCGACGAGATCGTCCCGGTCGTGGTCAAGGGCCGCAAGGGCGAGACCACCGTGGAAGTCGACGAGGCGCCGCGCCCGGACACGACGCTGGAGGTCCTGGCGAAGCTGAAGGCGGTCGGCGGCGAGGGCGCGACCCACACCGCGGGCAACGCCCCGGGCGTCAACGACGGCGCCGGCGCGATCGTCGTCGCCTCCGAGGAGTGGGCGGAGAAGGAAGGCCGCAAACCGCTCGCCAAGGTCCTCTCCTACGCGACCGTCGCCGACGACTTCGCCTACCTCGCCCGCACGCCCGGCAACGCGGCGTTGAAGGCGCTGGAGAAGATCGGCATGCAGCCGGGCGACGTCGACCTCTGGGAGATCAACGAGGCCTTCGCCTCGGTCGTGATCGGCTCGATGCGGATCCTCGGCATCGACGAGACCAACGTCAACGTCAACGGCGGCGCGATCGCCTTCGGCCACCCGATCGGCGCCTCCGGCGCCCGCATCGTCGGCGCGCTGGTCCACGAGCTCGGCCGGCGCGGCGGCGGCCTCGGCGTCGCGGCGATCTGCTCCGGGGGCGGCCAGGGCGACGCGATCGTCCTGGAGGTTGCCGCGGCGTAAGCCGCGCTCCGCAGCCCGGCGCGAAGCACGATGGCCAAAGCCGCCGCGTTCTTCGACCTGGACAAGACCCTCATGGCGGGGTCGAGCGGCATGCAGTTCGCGCGGGTCGCGGCGCGGGGTGGGATCGTCTCGCGTCGCCAGCTCGCCAGCTGGGGCGTCGAGCACCTGCGCTACCGGCTGCGCGGCACCAACGACGAGAAGACGAGCGAGGTGCTGCGGGTCGCCCGCGACCTGATCACCGGCGTCCCGGCGAAGACGATCGAGCGGATGGGGCCGGAGACGATGGCGGCGATCCTGCCGCGCGTCTACCCGCAGATGCTGGAGGAGGTCCACGCCCACCAGGACGCGGGGCGGCCCTGCTTCATCGTCAGTGCCGCCGGCAACGACGTGGTGGAGACGCTGGCGAGGGTGCTTGGGATGGAGGGCGGCATCGGCACCCGCTACGAGGTCGACGCGGAGGGGAAGTTCACCGGCCGCCTCGACGGGCCGTTCGTCTACGGGCCGGGCAAGGTCACCGCGATGGAGGAATTCGCCGCCGCCCACGACATCGACCTGGGCGAGTCCTACGCCTACTCCGACTCGCTCTCGGACCTGCCGATGCTGCGCGCGGTCGGCCACCCGGTCGCGGTCAACCCCGATCCGCCGCTGGCGGCGATCGCCAAGGAGGAGGGGTGGCAGACGCTCCGCTTCGAGCGCCTCGGCCGGCGGCTCACCGCCGTCGCGGTGACGATCCTCGCGACCGTCGCCGGCTTCGGCGCCTCGCGCGTCGCCGCCCACCGGCGCCCGGCGCCGCGCCGCTTCCCGTTGCGTCGCCTGGGCGGATGAGCCGCCGCGCCTGGGGCGCGTTCGCCGCCGTCTCCGTCCTCTGGGGCCTGCCCTACCTCTTCATCAAGATCGCCGACGACGACGGCATGCCGCCGCTCGACCTCGCCTGGGCGCGGATCGCGCTCGGCGCCGCGGTGCTGATCGCGGTCGCCTGGCGGGCGGGGACGCTCGCGAGCCTGCGCGGCCGCCTGCCCTGGCTGCTCGCCTTGGCGGTCGCCGAGATCGCGGTGCCGTTCCCGCTGATCGCGGCGGGGGAGACCCGCGTCGCCTCCTCGACCGCGGCGATCGTGATCGCGACGACGCCGCTCCTGATCGCCCTGCTCAGCCTCCGCTTCGAACCGAGCGAACGGGTCGGCGGCGCGCGCCTCCTCGGCCTCCTGGTCGGACTGGCGGGGGTCGCCTTCCTGGTCGGCGTCGACGTCTCCGGGGACGGCGGCGAACTGCTCGGCGTCGGCGCGGTGCTGATCGCCGCCTGCGGCTACGCGACGGGGCCGCTGATCCTCAAACGGGAGCTCGCCGACGTCGACCCGACCGCGATGATGGGCGCCTGCCTCACGATCGCCGCCGTCCTCCTCCTGATCCCGGCGGCGATCTCGCTCCCGCGCAGCGCGCCCACCGCGGGCGCCTTCGCCGCGGTCCTCGTCCTCGGCCTCTTCTGCACCGCCCTGGCGCTGGTCCTGATGGCGATCCTGATCGGCGACGCCGGCCCCTCGCGCGCCTCGGTCATCACCTACGTCAACCCGGTGATCGCGCTTGCCCTCGGCGTCGTCTTCCTCGGCGAGGAACCGGGGGCGGGCGCGCTCCTCGGCCTCGTGCTGATCCTGGCTGGCTCCTGGTTGGCGACCGCAGGCCCGCGCCCGCCGGCGCGGTCCGCGCCGCGCGGGTCCGCCGCGAGCCAATAGTGTTCCTCGTCGCAATGGAGGCCGCCACCGCCCGCACGATCCGCGTCGTCGTCGCCACGCCCGGCCTCGACGGGCACGACCGCGGCGCCAAGATCATCGCCCGCGCGCTGCGCGACGCCGGCATGGAGGTCATCTACACCGGCCTGCACCAGACGCCCGAGCAGATCGCCGAGACGGTGATCCAGGAGGACGCCGACGCGGTCGGGCTCTCGATCCTCTCCGGCGCCCACATGACGCTGGTGCCGAAAGTGGTCGAGCTGCTGCGCGCCCAGGGCGTCGACGACGTGCTGGTGACGGTGGGGGGGACGATCCCCGCCGACGACATCCCCGAGCTGAAGAAGCTCGGCGTCGCCGAGGTCTTCACCCCGGGCGCGGGCACCGACGACATCGTCGACTTCATCCGCGCGGGCGCCGCGGAGCGCCATGCCGCCGACCCCTGAGCGCGCGCCGCGCTCCGCCGATCTAAGATAGGCGGGGTTCCTCCTACTTTGCCTACACGGATCGATGCACAGGTCCGCGCGAAGCGGGTATAGTGCCTGATTGACTCGTCAGTCAACCGTCTGAACAGATAACATCCGCGGCCGCGACGGGGCCCTCGAAGCGCAACCCGCGGCCTTCCTCGCACACGAGAACCGTTCCCCAAGGAGGCTTGAACTTGAAGATCTGCGTCCTGGTCAAGGAGGTACCGGACGCCGCGGTCCAGAAGCGCATCGACCCGAGCACGATGCGCCTCGACCGCAGCGGCGAGAAAAACCTCAACCCCTTCGACACGCACGCCCTCGAGGCGGCCATGCAGATCAAGGAGGGTGGTGCGATCCCGGTCGAGGAGGTCGTCGCGGTGACCATGGGTCCCGACTCCGCCGTCCGCGCTCTGCACAAGGCCGTCGCCCTGGGCGCCGACCGCTCGGTGCAGCTGACCGACGACGCCCTCGCGGGCTCCGACGTCTGCGCCACCGGCTACGCGCTGGCCAAGGTCCTCGAGGCCGAGAAACCGGACCTCGTGCTGCTCGGCCAGCAGTCCGACGACGGCGAGTGCTACACGATCGGCGCGGTCGTCGCCGACCACCTGCAGATGCCCTCGCTGACCCAGGTGATCAAGATCGACGTCGCCGACGGGAAGCTCCGCTGCGAGCGCCAGGCCGAGTACGGCTACGACACCGTCGAGGTCGAGCTGCCGGCCGTGATCAGCGTCGGCGACGCGATCAACGAGCCGCGCTACCCGTCGCTGAAAGCGATCATGGGCGCGAAAAAGAAGCCGCTCGACAACAAGGCCGCCGGCGACGTCGGGATCGACGCCGGGCAGGTCGGCGAGGCGGGC
>DASZUW010000449.1:0-5679 GCA_035547475.1 Solirubrobacterales bacterium | reverse complement strand
CTGGCCGCCGCCCGCGCCGCCAACGAACGCGCCGTCCAGGCAGCTCAGGCCGGCGCCGCCGCGAGCGCCCCGCCGCCGCCCCCGCAGGAGCCCCCGCCTCCGGTCCAGGACCTGAACGCGATCGCTGCCACCGGCGGCCAGCCCGGCCTCGCGCCCGCCGACGCGCCGGAGCCCTCGAGCCTCGCGGAGCCGCCGACCACCCAGATGCCCGCGACGCCGCCGCCGGGTCAAGCGCCCGCGGGGCCGGTGTCCGGCGCGCCTTCGGGCGGCGCGCCGGGCGGAGCGCCTCCGGGTCCGCCCCCGGCGCCCGCCGTGACCGACGCCGACGCGGCCGCCGCCGCGCAGCGCGTCCGTGACAAAGTGGCCGAAGTGCGCCAGGAGGAGCAGCGGATCAGGGCGGAGGCCGACCGGCGCATGCAGGCGGCCGAGCGCCTCCAGGACGAGGCGGGGGCGACGATGGACGCGATCGGGGCCCCGCCGGTCGCCGAGCCGGGCGTCGCGCGGTCGCCGGCCGCCGCCTTCGAGGGTGGCCCGGGCGGCGAGCCCGGGGCGGCGCCGAGCGGCCTCGGCGCCACGGCGTCCCCGTCCGCTCCCACGAGCCCTGCGGCTCCCGCCGCCGACCTCAGCTTCGCCGAGCAGCGCCTGCAGGAAGGGCGCGCGGCCCGCGAGCGCTCGATGGCGGAAGCCGAGCGCCGCCTGCGCGAAATCGAGGAGCGCACCAAGGCCGCCGAAGAGCGCGCCGCCGCCGCCAAGCGCCTCGAGGGCTACCGCGCCGAGGAAGAAGCCCAGCAGCGCCGCCTCGAAGAGCTGCAGCGCTCGGTCGCCGAAGCCGAGCGCCGCGCCGAGGAGGCCGAGCGCCGCGCCCGCGAAGCCGAGGAAGAGGTCATCCGCGCCCTCGCCGCCCCGGCCCCACCGGCCGAGACCGCTGCGGCTGCGTCGAGCGCCGGGCCCGCGACTCCTGCCCCGCCGCCTGCCCCCGCGGACCGATCGCCGGTCGCCCCTCCGGCCCCTGCCGCGCCGACGACGCCCCCGACGCAGTCGCCATCCGCGTCGCCGACCTCGCCTACCCCGGCGACGCCCGCCGACCAGTCGCCGCCCGCGCCGCCTACTCTTCCCACGCCGCTGAAGCCCGCCGACCAGTCGCCGCCCGCGCCGCCGACCCCGAGCGAGCAGCCGGCCCCCGCCGCGTCGCCGGGGCCCGCCCAATCCGCGCCGACGCCGCCCGCCCCCCTCGGCGCGCCCACCGAGGCTCCCGCACCCGCCTCCTCCGGGCGTCAGATCAACCTGAACTCGGTGACCTTCGAGCAGCTGCGCGCCGAGAACCTGTCGGTCACCCAGGCGACGCGACTGCTGGCGCACCGGGAGCGGCTCGGCGGGTTCAGCTCGATCGACGACCTCGACCAGGTCGCGGGCTTCCCCGACGACGTCCTCGCGGACCTGAAGTCCCGGGCGACGATCTAGTCCTCGCCGGCTTCCCACTTCTCGATCAGCTTCAGCCAGATCTCGCTGCGGGTGGGGTAGGGGGCGATCGCGTGGCGCAGGCGGGCGAGGGGGACCGCGGCGACGATCGCGACGGTCGCCGCCTGGAGGAAGTCGGCGGTCTCGAAGCCGGTGAAGGTGGCGCCGAGGATCGTGTCCGTGGCCCGGTCGACGACGAGGCGGGAGGTGCCGCCCGTGTCCTTGCCCTGGAAGCTGGCGCCGGCCGAGCCGTCGGTGGGGACCTCGACCACGCGGGCGTCGATGCCCGCCTCGCGGGCCTCGGCGAGGGTCTTGCCGACCGCCGCCACCTGCGGGTCGGTGAAGGTGACGCGCGGCGAGCCGATGCCTTCGGCGATCGCGGCGACGTCGCGGCCGAGCAGGTTCTCGGCGACGACCCAGGCCTGGTACTTGCCCATGTGGGTGAAGAGCGCGCGCCCGTTGACGTCGCCGATCGCGAAGAGGTCCTCGCGGCCCGCGACCCGCATCCGGTCGTCGACCGAGAGGAAGCCGTCGGCGTCCGGCTCGACCCCGATCGCGTCGAGGCCGATCCCGTCGGTGCGGGGCTTGCGCCCGGTCGCGACGAGGAGCTCCTCGCCGTCGACCGCGCCGCCGCGCTCGAGCTCGACCACCACGCCCGCGCCGCCCGCCCGCGCCGAGGAGACCTCGGTGCCGAGCCGCACGTCGACGCCGAAGCGCCCGCGCAGCGCCGCCGCCACTTCCTCGCCCGCGAAGGGCTCCTCGCGGCCGAGCAGGTGGTCGCCGGCGTCGACGAGCGTCACCTTCGTCCCCAGCGAGGCCCAGGCCTGGGAGAGCTCGACGCCGACCGGCCCGCCGCCGAGCACGACCATGCTCGCGGGCACCGCCTTCGCCGTCGTCGCGTCGCGGTTGTTCCAGGTGCGCACGGAGCCGAGGCCGTCGATCGGCGGCATCGCGGCCCCCGAGCCGGTGGCGACGATCGTCGCGCGGGAGGCGACCAGCGTCGCCTCGCCGACCTCGATCCGGCCCGGGCCGACGAAGCGGCCGGCGCGGCGGTGGAGGTCGATGCCGCGGGCTTCCAGCCAGGGGAGCTGGCCGGAGTCGTCGCCGTCGTGGATGACCGCGTCGCGGCGCGCCAGGACCGCGGCCGGGTCGAGCGCGGCGCCGTCCTCCACCGGCACGCCGGGGATCCGCCCGGCCTCGGCCAGCACGCCGGCGGGGCGCAGCAGCGCCTTCGAGGGCATGCAGGCGTAGTAGGAGCACTCGCCGCCGACCAGCTCCTGCTCGACGATCGCCACCTTCCAGCCGCCGTCGGCGAGGCGCCCGGCGACGACCTCGCCGGCCGGACCGGCGCCGAGGACCACGGCGTCGTATGTCTTGTCGGTCATCGGCGCACCGCGTACACTGTCAGATGCATCTCGCACGGGGGCGACAGGCTTCGACGTGGTCGATTCGTGCGAGAGGTTGCAGGTCGAGGTTGCCGGAGGCCTCGTTAAACCCCGGCACAAACCAATACGTGCGGACCATGAGTTCGCCCTCGCCGCTTAGCTAGAAACTAAGTGATGTGAGAGTCGGTCCTCCTTCGCCCGCGGGGAGGGTCACCGGCTTCAGAAGCGGGCTCACCCGGACGGCTCGCCCCGTCCGGCCGGGGAAATTCAAGGGGCTTTGTCTTCCGTAGTGCCCGTCGGCGCGGACCCCGGGAGACGAGAGCCAAGCGCCGACTAAACCTGTAGACACCCTCGCCCAGCGTCCGCGGATCCGAGTTCGAATCTCGGCGCCTCCACTGGACAGCCCGTCCGGCCCGCGTGGCCGGACGGGTGAGTCAGCTCGCTAGCGCGGCGATCATGGCCGCCGTCGCGGCGAGGCTGCTGGTCGTGCGGACGTGGTTCCAGGCGCGCCAGGGCGATTCGAAGCGGCGCCATTCCTCGGCGGCCTCGGGTCCGGCGGGATCGACGCGGTCGACGCGTTCGTTCAGGGGGACGTTGCCGGCGATGGTCACGCCGATCGCGCCGACGAGGTAGACGACCGCTGCCGCGAGGACGAGCCGGCTACGCGCGCCGTCGCCTTCGACCAAGGCGACGACCGAGACCGCGAGGCAGACGGCGGCCGTGCCGAACAGCACCAGCATCAGCGGCGGTCGCACCGCGGTCCGGTTGATGCCCTGCATCGCGGCGACGGCGGTCGCGGGCGGGCAGCGATCGAGCCCCGCCATCACGAAGCCCGAGAAGGCGAAGAAGACGCCGGCGGCGAGGGCGCAGCCGAGCGCGCCGGCGAAGGTGAGGGCGAAGAGCGACGTTGACATGGCTTCCTTTCCGGGGCGACGGTGCTCAGCTGGCGAGCGGTGCGTGGGTCGACAGCCGCCGCGAGGCAGGGCGCAGGCGCTCGGCGGCGAAGACGAGCGGCGCGAGCAGCAGGCGCTGGGCGGCGACGGAGAGGAACGGCGCGTGGGCCTCGTGGTCGAAGCGCCGGGCGAGCGCCGCCAGGTCGAGCAGGTTGCGCGGCAGGCCGCTGGGGCCGATGCGGCCCGCCTCGGCCATCGCCACCACCGCGGCGAGCATCTCCTCCATCGCCAGCGCCGGGCGGACCTCGACCGCGACCCGCGCCTCCTCCTCGCCGGGATTGGCGAAGCCGTGCAGGACGCCGGGCTCGACCACGATGACGTCGCCGGGCTCTGCCAGGACGCGGCGGAGTCCGAGTCGGAAGCGCATCCGGCCGGCGAGCACCTCGAAGCGCTCGGTCTGCACGGGGTGGACGTGGGGGAGCGGGACGGCGCCGCCGGGGCGGAGCCCGAGCTCGAAGGCGAGCAGCTCGCCGGCCGTCGTGGCCGCGGTGTCGCGGAAGGTGAAGCGCTCGCCGGTGATCGGGTTCTCGAGGGTCTGGCCGGGCTGGATCATCGTGGTCTCCTTCGGTAGCGGAACGAGTCCAGTGTTCCGCCCTCGATTTGGACTGTCTATGCCTGTAAGGCCGCGATACTTGATTCATCGTCCATCCGCGCCGGACGATCGGTCAGAATCGCTAGCCTGCTCTCGATGCCTTCCGCCGCTCCCGCCGAGCCGATCCCCGCGACCAGCGGCGACCCGCTCGCCGCCGCCCTGCAGCCGCTGCAGATGACCGGCGCCTTCTACTGCGCGTCGGAGCTGACCGCGCCCTGGGGCATGACGCTGCCGCCGCTGCCCGGCTACGCCTGGTTCCACGTGATCAGCGACGGCGGCTGCGAGCTCGAGGTCGAGGACTCGACCTGGACGATGCGGCGCGGCGATTTGGCCTTGGTCCCGCACGGGACCGGCCACGTGTTGCGCAGCGCCCCGGGCGTCGCCGCACCCGACATCTTCGACCTCGACCGCGAGCGGGTCTCCGATCGCTACGAGCTGCTCCGTGGCGGTGGCGGCGGCGAGCGCAGCCGGATGATCTGCGGCGCCGTGCGCTTCGAACACCCCGCCGCGCGGAACTTGGTCGAGCTGCTGCCGGGGATCGTCCGCGTCGAGGCCTCCCACGCGGGCGACGCGGCGCGCATGCAGAGCACGCTGGCGCTGATCGCGGCCGAGACGATCGAGCCGCGGCCCGGCGGCGAGGCGGTGGTGACGCGGCTCGCCGACATCCTCGTGATCCAGGCGATCCGCGCCTGGATCGAGACCGATCCCGGCGCCCAGGCGGGCTGGCTCGGCGCCCTGCGCGACGAGCGGATCGGCCGCGCCCTCACCCTGATCCACGCCGAGCCCGCGCGTGACTGGACCGTCGCCTCCCTGGCCCGCGAGGTGGCGATGTCGCGCTCGGCCTTCGCCGCCCGCTTCACGGACCTGGTCGGCGTCCCCGCCCTCCGCTACCTGACCGAGTGGCGCATGCGACTGGCTCGCGACCGCCTCGAATCGGACGACGCCACCGTCGCCGCGGTCGCCGCCGAGCTCGGCTACGGCTCCGAGGCCGCTTTCTCCCGCGCCTTCAAGCGCGTCACCGGCTCCGCACCCCGAGCAGCGGCCCGGCAGCGCCGCGCGGAGCGCGAGCGGGTGCTCGAAGCTGCGGGGTGAGGGGGTTCGGGGCGCCTGGAGGCTGGCGCCCGGGGCGGGGGTCCGGGAGGCCGGAAGCTGTCGCTCGGGAACGGGGGTCCGGGACGCCTGGAAGCTGGCGCCTCGGGCGCGGGGGTCCGGGGCGCCGGGAAGCTGGCGCCTCGGGCGGCTGATCGGCGACCCGGGTCTCCTGAGGGCGCCGATCAGCCGCCCGGGTCGG
>DASZUW010000448.1:0-5697 GCA_035547475.1 Solirubrobacterales bacterium | reverse complement strand
GCCGCCCGCGCACCGTAGTGGTGTGGACGGCGCGAGCCCGCCCCGCGCCCGCAGCCTTCGCGCAACTCACCGGTCGGCCAGGCCGCCGACGCCCACCGGCTGGCCCACGGCACGCGCTCGCCACATCGCCGCGTCGGCTTTGTGCAGGAGCTGGTCGGCGTCGGCGCCGTGGTCGGGACAGGCGACGACGCCCGCCGTCACCGCGATCCGCAGCCCCCCCGCTCGCTCGAGCTCCTCGAGTTGGCCGAGCAGCCGCTCGCACATCTGCATCCCTTCGACCGTGCGGAGGTTCGGCGCCAGGACGCAGATCGCCTGCTCCTCGAGGCGGAAGGCTTCGTCGACGATGCGGATGCTGTCGCGGAGCGCAGCGGAGACGATCGCCAGCGCCATCTCGGCGTCCACCCCGTCCTTCGTGTCAGGGCCCGAGGTGTCGAAGACGGCGAGGCCGAAGGGGTGGCCGTAACGGCGGTTCGTCTCGATCAGCTGGTCGAGGCGGCGGCGCATATGGCCGGGCCGGTAGAGGCTCGGCAGCTCTTCCCGCGGCGAGCTCACCAGTTCCGCCGCAACGCCCGCGCGCCCCTCCTCGCGGGCCGACTCGTAGGCGGCTTCGACCGTCGTCGCGGTCACCTCGCCGAAATCCTCGGCGAGCCGTTGGGCCGCGGCGGCGAATCGCTGCCCCGCTGCGTCGCCGAGCTCCTCGCGCAGCGCCGCAAGCAGCGAGGCGTGCCGCTCGGCGACCTCGAGCGCCAGCCGCCCGGGCCGCTCCAGCCGTCCGCCGGGCTCCTGAAGCCGCCCGTTCAAGTCATCCGAGGTTGCCGCCACGCCGGCACCTTGGCGAACCGACCGGACATCCAAAAGAGCAATATTCGGACTTTGCGGGACGATATTCGTCCAACGACCCTCCCAGACGGGGTTGCCGACGCTAGTCGAGGCTGCGGCGCCCCGCCAGCGCCTTGCCCAGGGTCACCTCGTCGGCGTGCTCGAGGTCGGCGCCGACCGGCAGCCCGCTGGCCAGTCGCGTCACGGTTACGTGCGGGCCGCGCATCAGTTCGGCGATGTAGAGCGCGGTCGCCTCGCCGGTGGTGGTCGGGTTCGTGGCGAGGACGACCTCGCCGACCTCGCCACCCTGGACCCGGCGCAGGAGCTCGGCGATTTTCAGGTCCTCCGCGTCGATACCATCGATCGGCGAGAGCGCCCCGCCGAGCACGTGGTAGAGGCCGCGGTATTCGTGCGTGCGCTCGATCGGGATCACGTCGCCGGGCTCCTCGACCACGCAGATCGTGGTGCGGTCGCGGCTCGCGTCGGCGCAGATCCGGCAGAGCGGGCCCTCGGCCAGGTTGAAGCACTGCTCGCAGAGGCCGACCTTCTCCTTCACTTCGCGGATCGCGTCGCCGAGCGCGAACGCCTCTTCGTCGGGCGCCCGCAGCAGGTGGAAGGCGAGCCGCTGGGCGGTGCGCTGGCCGATGCCGGGCAGGCGCGAGAGCTCGGCGACGAGGCGCGCAAGCGGTGCCGGACCCTCGGTGCTCAAGCGCGGGCCTCCGTCGAGCGGCGGGCGCTCAACCGCCGAGCATCCCGCCGAGGCCGCCGCCCAGCCCGCCGGTCACGTCGCCCATCTTCGACCCGGCGAGATCCTGAGCCGCGCTCAGCCCCTCGTTGACGGCCGCCTGCACCAGGTCCTGGAGCATCTCGACGTCCTCGGGGTCGACCGCCTCCGGGTCGATCGTGATCTGACGCAGGGTCAGGTCGCCACCCACGGTCACCTTCACCATGCCGCCGCCGGCGCTCGCCTCGACCGTTTCGTCTTTCAGCTTCTCCTGCGCCTCCAGCATCTGCGCCTGCATCTGCTGGGCCTGTTTCATCAGGGCGTTCACGTCGAACCCCCCGGGGCCGCCACCTCGTGCCACCTAACTGACCTCCTCCGCGTCGAACTCGCTCTTCAGCCGTTCCAGCAACTCATCCTCGTCGATCTGCGCGCTGCCCGGGGCCGGGGTGTCGGGGGGCGCGACGGCGCTCGGCGCGGGGGCGTCCTCCTCGAGCAGGACGTACTGCGGCGCCACCGGCCCGCCGGTCACCGCGGCGAACGCGTCGATCAGCGCCTGGCGCCGGTCCGGCGACTCCGCCTTGCGTTTGTTGAAGGGCTGGTCCGCGGGGAAGCCGATCGTCAGGTCGTCGCCCTCGAAGGCGATCGGCCCGGCGCCGTCGAAGGTCGCGGCGAGCGCCGGAGCTTTCTCGGCGAGCTTGTCGAGGACCGCGGGCCAGATGCGCTGGACCTGCCCCAGGTTCTGGGCGTCGGCGGAGGAGGACGAACTGCCGAGGGACGAAGGCTCTGCGGCCGCGGGTCCTGTCGCCCCGACATCCCCCACCGCGCTCGGCGGCGGAGCCGCCTGCGCGCGGTGGGGTGCCCCCGTCGGGGCGCCACCCGCGGAAGGGGCGTCAGCGGCGGGCGACCGCGGCGGCTCGGGCGCGGACGCCTGTGGCTCCGGTCGGGCAGGGTGCGGCGTGGCGGGAGTTGGTTCGGTCGGCCGGTCCGGGACGCTCGGCGGCGGGATCGTGGGCGGTGGGCTGCCGTCCGCGAGCTGCCGTTCCAGCCTCTCGATCCGCCGCAGCAGGCCCTCCGTCGTCGGGTCGAGGTCGGGACGCGCGGCTTTCAGCAGGGCGATCTCGACCGCCATGCGGGCGTCGTCGCCCTCGCGGACCGCGGTCAGGGCGGCGGCCAGCTCGTCGATCGTGCGAACCAGGGTGGCGGCGCCGACGGCGCTCGCCTGCTGGGAGATCCGCTCGGTGTCGGTGGCGGTGACGACGAAGGTGCTCGGCACCTCGCCGGTCGTCTGGGTGACCAGGAGGTGGCGGAGGTGGGCGAGCAGATCCCGCGCGAATTGCGACGGATCGCGCCCGGATCGTGCCATCTTCTCGACGCCGAGGAGGACGGCGCGCGGATCGGAGGCGGCGACCGCGTCGACCGCCTCGAAGAGCAGGTCGGCGTCGGCGGCGCCGAGCATCTCCAGCACCTCGTCGAGGCCCACCGTGTCGCCACCGAAGGCGACGAGCTGGTCGAGCGTCCCGAGCGCGTCGCGGAAGCTCCCCTGCGCGGAGCGGGCGATCATCGCCACCGCGCCCTCGTCGACCTGGATCGACTCCTGCGCCGCGACGCGGTTCAGCACCTCGGAGATCTGCTCCAGGCTCGGCCGCTGGAAGTCGAAGCGCTGGCAGCGGTCGGCGATCGTCGCCATCACCTTGTGCGCCTCGGTGGTGGCGAGGACGAAGACGGTGCGCGGCGGCGGCTCCTCGAGCGTCTTCAGGAACGCGTTCCATGCCTCTTTCGTGAGCATGTGCGCCTCGTCGAGGATGTAGACCTTCCAGTGGCCGCCGGCGGGCGCGTAGGCGACCCGCTCGCGGAGGTCGCGGACGTCGTCGACCGAGCGGTTCGAGGCCGCGTCCATCTCGATCACGTCGATCGAGGTCCCCGCCGCGATCGTCACGCAGGACTGGCATTCGCCGCACGGCGTCACGGTCGGCCCGCCGCGTTCGCAGTTCAGCGAGCGGGCGAGGATCTTCGCCATCGACGTCTTGCCGGTCCCGCGCGAGCCGACGAACAGGTAGGCGTGGTGGACCTTGTCCTGCTCCACCGCGTTGCGCAGCGTGCGGACGACATGGGTCTGTCCCACCACCTCGTCGAAGGAGCCGGGGCGGTGGCGGCGGTAAAGGGACGTGGACTCGGTGCTCATAAGGGGCCTCCAGCCAGTGTATCCACGGCTCGGCGGGCGCCCTTCAGCCCCGCTCGGTAGGTTGCCCGCCGTGCCACCGAGCCTCCGCAAGTGGCTCACGCCGGCGGCGTGGGTCGCCGCCGTCACGGCGGTGCTGCTGATCGTCTTCCCGGTCGGCTTCCCCAACTACGACACGATCTACGCGCTGGTCTGGGGACGCGAACTGGCCCACGGGGTCAGCCCGGACTACGGCGCCGCCCTGCCCCCCACCCCGCACCCGCTGACCGACCTCATCGGCCTCGTCACCTCGCCCTTCGGCGAAGCGCCGATCACGGTGATCATGGTCCTGGCCTACGTCTCGCTCGGGCTGATCGCCTACTTCGTCTACCGGTTGGGGACGGTCTGGTTCGACCGGTGGGTCGGCGTCCTCGCCGCGGTCATCGTCCTCACCCGGGCGCCGTTCCTCTCCAACGGCCTGCGCGCCTACGTCGACCTCCCCTACATCGCGCTCTGCCTGGGCGCGCTCTACGTCGAGGCGCGGCGGCCGCGGTGCGGCTGGCCGGTCTTGGCCCTCCTGGTCCCGGCGGGTCTCCTGCGCCCGGAGGCCTGGGGCTTCGCGATCGCCTACTGGCTGTGGCTGGCGTTCGAGGTCCGCCGCGCGCACCCCGCCGAGGGCCCAACGTCGACGGGCCGAAAAGTCCTCTATATCAGGACTTTTCGGCCCATCAACACCGTCGGCCGGTGGGAAGTGGGGTGGCGGGGGGAGCGGGAGACGCGAGAGCTCGCGTGGCTCGGGCTGCTGGCGCTGGGGGGGCCGATCGTCTGGGTGCTCTTCGACGCCGTCACCACCGGCAACCCGCTCTACTCGCTGACCGGGACGCAGGAAACCGTCGAATCGCTGAAACGGCAGACCGGGCCCGTCGACCTCGTCCTCTACGGGCCGCGGCGGCTCGGCGAAGTGATGCAGTGGCCGGGGATGATCGGCGGCTTCGGCGGCCTCCTGCTCGGCCTCTGGCTCCTCCCCCGCCGCTCCGCGCTCGGCTTCGCCGCCGTCGTCCTCGCGCTGCTCGCCTTCGCCGTCCTCGCCGTGGCGGGCCTCGCGATCATCGCCCGCTACACGATGCTCGCGGGCGCGATCCTCTCGATCTTCTTCGCCCTCGCCCTCCTCGGCTGGCGCTTCGTCGACCGCGGCAACCCCTGGCGCCCCCGCTGGCAGATCTTCGCCGGAATCGTCCTCCTCATGGTCCTGATCTGGCTGCCGAACCAGTGGGACCTCGACCGCCAGGTCCACACCGACCTCACGAACCAGGGCCGGATCGAGAGCGACCTCACCGACCTCGTGAATGAAGGCGCCTTCTCACCGCAATGCGGCCCGATCGCGGTGCCGAACCACCGCGCCGTCCCCCGCCTGGCCTTTGGACTCGACGTCAAGCCGACCGACATCGTCAGCGCCGGCGAGGCCGTCTCCGGCGAAGAAAAGGAAAAGCTCGAAGAAGCGGGTTATTGGGTCCAGCCCGCGAGCGAGTTCGTCATCCACAACTACATCCTCGACCCGAACGACAAGACGAAGTTGAAGATCCAGCCACCGCCGCCGGGCTTCCACCGCGTCGCCGGCAACAAAAGCTGGCTGATCTACAGCCGCTGCGGGGGCTGACGCAGCGGGCCCCGATGGGAGCGGCCGCACGGTGCGGGCCGGCGTGCCGTGGCCGGCTTCCGGCAGGCGGGCGGGGGACGGGCGGGGGGATGTGGCGCTCGCGGCCGACGCAGGGGCGGGAAAGGGACGGCCGGGTCCACGGGGAGCGGATCGGGACCGTGGCCGCAGGGTGACGCGAGAGGGACGGAAGGCCCACGGACGACGCACGGGACCGTCACCGAGATGAGGCGCCGTGACGAAGGCGCCGGGATCTCCACGCCTCGGTCCGTGTCGCACGACACGCACGCAGGCGCGGGCGACCTGGGTTACGCATGGGTTAACCCAGGTCGCCCGCACCTC
>DASZUW010000447.1:0-6827 GCA_035547475.1 Solirubrobacterales bacterium | reverse complement strand
GGCGTCCCGGGCCCCCGCCCCCGGGCGACAGCTTCCGGCGTCCCGAACCCCTCCCCTGGCGCCAGCTTCCCCGCCCCCCGAACCCCCGCCCCGGGCGACAGCCCCCCGACCCACATTCGCCCCGTGTGCCGCCCGCCACTTCCCGGGTACTCACGGCTCGTGGCTAGCACCCGGAGTGATTTCTCGAGCGTCTGGTCGCTCTATCTCTGGCTGGGAGTCGGCATCGGCGTCTTCATCTTCGCCTTCGTCGGCTTCGCCTTGGTGCGGTATCGGGCGCGGGCCGGGCGGGTGCCGTCGGAGCGCGACGAGCACAACTCGCTGGAGGTCGGGGCGGCGGTGCTGTTGGTCGCGATCATCGCGCTGCTCGTCTTCGTCACCTTCCACACCGAGGCCAGGGAGGACACGCCCGCCGAGGCCGACGCGGTCCACATCCACGTCATCGCCTTCCAGTGGGGCTGGCGGTTCTCCTATCCGGGCGAGGGAGTGACGGTGATCGGCAACTCCGACCACCAGCCGAACTTCGCCGTGCCGGTCGACCGGCCGATCGACTTCTCGCTCACCTCCACCGACGTGATCCACGCGATGTGGATCCCCGAACAGCGCTTCAAGAAAGACGCGATCCCCGGCAAGGCGAACCGCTTCGTCATGGAATTCGACTCCGACGGGCACGAAGTCGGCCACTGCAGCGAATACTGCGGCCTGCGCCACTCGAACATGGGCTTCGGCGTCTGGGTCCTCTCGAACGCGACTTACGAACGATGGCTGGCAGCGCACCGGTAGCCGTCGCGGGCCCGCGCGGCCTGGACCGCGGCTTCGCCTGGCTCGCCGCCACCGACCACAAGAAGACGGCGGCGAAGGTCGGCATCGCCGCGACCTTCTTCTTCCTGCTCAGCGGCCTCTTGGCGCTGACGATGCGGGCGGAGCTCGCCCAGCCCGGCCTGCAGTTCGTCTCCGACCACACCTACGACGAGCTCTTCACCATGCACGGCTCGGGGATGATCTACCTGTTCCTGACCCCGGCGGCGCTCGGCCTCGGGCTCTACCTGGTGCCGCTGCAGATCGGCGCCTCCCAGATCGCGGCGCCGCGGCTCGCCCTCTACGGCTTCTGGACCTACCTCTGCGGCGGCCTCGCGATGTACTCGGGGTTCCTCACCGACAACGGGGCCGGCGACGCGGCCTGGACCGGCACCATCCCGCTGTCGAACAGCACCGGCACCCCCGGGGTGGGGATGGACCTCTGGGTGATCGGGGTCGGCCTGGCGACGTTCGGCACCCTCCTGATCGCGGTGACGATCCTGCTCACGATCATGCGGCACCGCGCGCCCGGGATGACGATGCTGCGGATGCCGGTGTTCACCTGGACGATGCTGGCGACCACCTTCATGGTCGTCGCCTCGTTCCCGGTGCTGATCGGGGCGATGGGACTGCTGATGGCCGAACGCCACCTCGGCGGCGTCTTCACCGGCGCCACCGGCTCGATCGCCTACCAACACCTGTTCTGGTTCTACGGACACCCGGTGGTGTACGTGATGTTCTTCCCCTTCGTCGGCGCCGTCGGCGAAGCCGTCGCCACCTTCTCCCGCAAACGGTTCTTCGGCTACCGGGCGCTGGTCGCCTCGCTGCTCCTCTTCACCGCGCTCTCGATGGCGGTGTGGGGGCACCACATGTTCATCACCGGCGCGGTGAAGAACCAGTACTACTCGCTGACCTCGACCCTGCTGGCGCTGCCCGCCGGGATCGAGTACTTGGACCTGATCGGGACGCTGGTCGGCGGCTCGATCCTCTTCCGCGCGCCGATGCTCTTCGCGATCGGCTTCGTCCTCCAGTTCCTGATCGGCGGGCTGACCGGGATCGTCGTCGCCTCGCCGCCGCTCGACTACCACGTCAACGGCAGCTACTTCATCGTCGCCCACTTCCACTACACGCTGTTCGCCGGGAGCCTCTTCGGGCTGATGGCGGGGCTCCACCTGTGGTTCCCGAAGGCGACCGGGGCGATGCTGCGCGAACGCCTGTCGAAAGCCAGCTTCTGGGTGCTGGCGGCGGGGGCGAACCTGACCTTCTTCCCGATGTTCTTCCTCGGCTACGACGGGATGGCGCGGCGCGTCGCCGACTACGAACCGCGGCTCGGGGACCTGAACCTGCTGAGCTCGATCGGCGCCGGCGTGATCGCGATCGGGATCCTGATGGTGCTGGCGAACATCGTCGTCTCGCTGCGCACCCGGGTGCCCGCGGGCAACGACCCCTGGGGCGCGGGGCAGACGCTCGAGTGGTGGACGACCTCGCCGCCGCCGACCGAGAACTTCACCTCGCTGCCGGAGATCACCTCCTACGCGCCGCTGCTCGATCGGCGCAGGGGCGAGGAAGAGGCGCGCGCGCGCCGCGGGGAGGAGGTGCCGGCGTGAACGACGGGCCGAGAGGTGGCGGCGGGCCACTCCTCGCCTGGGCCTGCCTGCAGCTGGCGCTGGGGACGATGCTCGCGCTCTGGGGCGAGCAGGTCCCGGCCCTGCTCTTCCTCGGCGGCGCGATCCCGCTGCTCCTGCTGTCGGCGTGGAACCGGGTCTTCCCGCCGAGCGGCCGCCCGCGCCTGCTGGCCCGGGTGAGCGTGCCGGTGGTGGTGCTGGCGCTCGCCACCGCGATCGCCGCGCTCGGGACGACGGCCGGCCTCTGGCTGTTTCTGATCGGCGCCGAGCTCGGCCTCTTCGCCCTGGTCTGGCTGCTGCGCGAGATCCTCGTCGAGCGGAGGACGGTGCGATGAGCGAGGCGATCGCGATCGTCGTCCCGTCGCTGGCGCTGTTCGGCCTCTACGCGTGGCTTGCCATTCGCGCCGGCCGGCCGGGCGGCGCGCGGCGGGAGGCATCGCCGTTGGGGGCCGGCCGGATCGCCACGTCGTGGCCGTGGACGCGGACGGCCTGCTTCGCCGGCGGGCTCCTCGCCGTCGGGTTGGGGGTCGGCGTCGACGACATCTCCCTCGCCGTCCACATGGCCGGGCACGGGGTCGTCGTCGCGATCGGCGCGCCGCTCCTGGTGCTCTCGCGGCCGGTGACGCTGCTCCTGCGGACGCTGCCGCGCCCGGCGGCGCGCGACCTCGCCGCGGCCCTGCGCTCGCCCCTGCTCCGCCGCCTGCTCTGGCCGCCGCTTGCCTGCGCCGCCTTCGTCGCCGCCCAGCTCGCCTTCCCCTGGACCCCGCTCTTCCGCGACTCCCTGCGCGAGGAAGGCCTGCACGTCGCCGAGCACGCGATCTTCCTGCTCACCGCGCTCTGGCTCTGGTCGGTGTGCCTGGCGGTCGAGCCGCTGCCCGGTCGCTGGGACCCGTGGGCGCGGGCCGGGCTCCTGATGGCGGCGATGACCGCGAGCGACTCGGGCGCGGTCAAGCTGATGCTCGACGGCTACGGCGACGCGGGCGTGGCGATGCTGGCCTCGATGCTGCCGCTCGGCCTGGGCGCGGCCGGCGTCGCCTGGGCGGCGATGGCGCGGGAAGAGCGGCGGGCGAGGAGGGCGGTGGCGCATGCGGCGGGCTAGGCGGATCCTCGCGGGCGCCGCGGCGGTGGTGTGTGGCGGCTTCGCGATCGCGGTCTGGGCGCAGCCGCCGAGCGACCCGACGCCGGCCGCCGCGGCGCCGGCGGCGCTCACCGCGCGGGCGGAATCCGGCGCGGCCTCGGAAGGGCGCGAGCTCTTCGAAGAGTCCTGCTCGAGCTGCCACGGCTTCGAAGGCAGGGGCGTGAAGGGGCAGGCCCCGTCGCTGGTCGGCGTCGGGGAAGCCGCCGCCGACTTCTACCTGCGGACCGGGCGCATGCCGCTCGGCCAGGTCGGCGAGGAGCCCCTGCGCGGCGAACCGCGCTTCTCGAGCTCCCAGATCGAAGCGCTCGACGAGTACGTCGGCTCGCTCGGCGAAGGGCCCCCGATCCCCGACGTCGACCCGAACGCGGGCTCGGTGAGCGAAGGGATGGAGCTCTTCACCGACAACTGCGCCGGCTGCCACGCGATCAGCGGCAAGGGCGGCGTGGCGATCGGCGGATACGCGCCGCCGCTCGGCGAAGCGACGCCGACCGAGGTGGGGGAGGCGATCCGGGTCGGCCCCTACGTCATGCCGCGGTTCGGCGAAGGCCTGATCACGCCGAAGCAGGTCGACTCGATCGCCGCCTACGTCGAGCTGACGCAGGAACCCGAAGACGCGGGCGGCTTCGGCATCGGCCACATCGGCCCGGTGCCCGAGGGCCTGGTCGCCTGGCTCGCCGCGGTCGCGGCTCTCCTCCTGGTCGCCCGGCTGATCGGCGAGCGCCTCGGCGTCAGCCGGGCCGACGACGAGGCGGAGGAGCCGCGATGAAGAACCTCTGGCGTTGGGTCGTCGCGGGGGTCGTCCTGCGCTTCTCGAAGCGGCGCACCGTATACCGCGAGCGCGAGCTGCCGGCCTCCACGCGCGCCGAGACCTGGACCGCGGCCCTCCTCTTCTCCGCCTCCCTCGCGGGGCTCGCCTTCGTCGCCATCTACGCCTTCGACGACGCCAACACGCAGCTCCTCGGCCTCTCGATCGGCGTCGCCCTGGCCCTGGTCGCCGCGGCCCTGATCCTCGCCGCCTCCCTCGTCGTCCCCCAGGAGACCCTGGAGGAGAAACGCCCCCCCTTCGCCCACCCCGACGATGTTGATGGGCCGAAAAACCACGATATACGTGGTTTTTCGGCCCATCGACGGGAGGGGGTGGAGGGGGCGGCGCTGGTTGTGCGGGAAGGGGTCGATGGGGTGACGCGCAGGCGGTTGCTCGGGGCGGCGGGGGCCGCCGCCGGGGTCGGACTCGGGGCGGCGGCGCTCGTGCCGCTCGCCTCGCTCGGGCCGGCGGTCGGGGACCGGCTCTCGGCCTCGCCCTGGAAAGACGGGGTGCGGCTGGTCGAGGAGAACGGGATGGCGGTGAAGGCCGAGGACCTCGAGGTCGGCTCGTTCCTCACCGCCTTCGCCGACGGCGCCGACAAAGAGCAGCTCGCCACCTCGCTCGTCGTCGTCCGGGTGAAGCCTGAGGAGCTCGAACTGCCCGAGGACCGGGCCGACTGGGCGCCGGAAGGCATCCTCGCCTTCTCGAAGATCTGCACCCACGCGCAGTGCGCGATCTCCCTCTTCCGCTACCCGCTCTTCGCCGAACGCTCGCCGGGGCCGGCGCTGGTCTGCCCCTGCCACTACTCGACCTTCAACGTGCTCGACGGCGGGCAGCGGATCTTCGGCCCGGCCGTGCGGCCGCTGCCGCAGCTGCCGCTGCGGATCGAGGCCGGGGTGCTGGTCGCGGCCGGGCCCCTCTCCGGGGCAGTCGGCGCCTCCTGGGGCCGGGTCAGGGAAGAGTCGTGAGGGGGCGCCCGTGACCACGCGCCGCCTCTTCAGGTTCCTCGAGTCCCGCACCGGCGGCGCCGGGGCGACGGCGAAAGCGCTCCGTTACGTCTTCCCGGACCACTGGACCTTCCTCTTCGGCGAGATCGCGATGTACTCGTTCCTGATCCTGGTCGCGACGGGGACCTACCTGGCGCTCTTCTTCGAACCGAGCACCGCGCACGTCGTCTACCACGGGTCCTACGCGCCGCTGCACGGGCGGGAGATGACGCGCGCCTACGCCTCGGCGCTGAACCTCTCCTTCGAAGTGCAGGCGGGCCTCCTGATCCGCCAGGTACACCACTGGGCGGCCGACGTCTTCGTCGCCGCGATCACCGTCCACCTGATGCGGATCTTCTTCACCGGCGCCTTCCGCAAGCCGCGCGACCTCAACTACTACGTCGGCCTCACGATGCTGGTGCTGGCGGTGCTCGAGGGCTACGTCGGCTACTCGCTGCTCGACGACCTGCTCTCCGGCATGGGGCTGGCGATCGGCAACGCGGTGTCGCTCTCGATCCCGGTCGTCGGCGGCCAGGTCGGCACGCTCATCTGGGGCGGCCGCTTCCCCGGCACGCCGGACTTCCTCAGCCGCCTCTTCTTCGTCCACGTCTTCCTCTTCCCGATCCTGATCGGCACCCTGATGGCGGTCCACCTCGCCCTGATCGCGACCCCGCACCACACCCAGTTCCGCGGCCGCGGCCGGCGCGAGGGCAACGTCATCGGCACGCCGATGTGGCCTGCCTACGCGCTGCGCAGCATCGGCCTCTTCATGGCCGTCGCCGCCGTCCTCTTCCTGCTCGGCGGCCTCGTCCAGATCAACCCGATCTGGCAGTGGGGGCCGTATGAGCCCTACCTGGGGACGAACGGCGCCCAGCCCGACTGGTACCTCGGCTGGCTGATCGGCGCCCTGCGCCTCATGCCCCACTTCGACGTCGTGATCGGCAACTACACCCTCATCCCGAACCCCTTCTGGGGCGGCGTCCTCTTCCCGGCCGCCGTCTTCGGCTTCCTCTACCTCTGGCCGACGATCGAGCGCGTCTGGACCGGCGACCGCGGCGTCCACAACCTCCTCGACCGTCCCCGGGACAACCCCACCCGCACCGCCATCGGCGCCGCCGTCTTCACCTTCGTCGCCGCGATCTTCTTCGCTGGCTCCGCCGACCGCGCCTTCGTCCAGTTCGGCATCCCCTACGAAGACCAGCTCTGGGCCTACCGCGCCCTCGTCATCCTCCTCCCGATCGCCGTCTTCCTTCTCACCCGCCGCATCTGCAGCCGCCTCCGCGACTCCGGCGCCCACCCGGTCCGCGACTCCGGCGCCCGCCTGGTGGAGCGGCCGCGGGAAGCGAGGCGCGTGGACGGGGGTCCGGCGTCGGGCGCGGGCGTTCGGCGGTGACGGTGGCCGGCGGGCCGGGCCTGCGGCCGTCCGAGCTGCCGCGGATGCCGTGCCGACCCCTGACGGGCGGCTGTGGTCGGCACGG
>DASZUW010000446.1:0-18039 GCA_035547475.1 Solirubrobacterales bacterium | reverse complement strand
GCCCGACGAGGTGACCGCGATCGAGGCCGTCCCCCGCACGCTCTCGGGCAAGGTGGTGGAGGTGCCGGTGAAGCGGATCCTGACGGGCGCCGACCCGGAGGCGGTGGTGAGCCGCGACTCGCTGGCGAACCCGGAGGCGCTCGATTATTTCGTCAGGCTCTCCGAAGACGCGGCCTGAGCGCTACCAGCGGTCGCGGTGCACCACTTCGTCGAACGGACGACGGTCGTGGCGCTTCAGCGGGGCGAGCGGACGGTCGGCCGGGTAGCCCAGGTCGAGGATCAGCGCCGCTTCGCGGTCGTCGGGGAGGCCGAGGACCTCGCGGGCGAGCTCCTGGTCGCCGACGCTGGAGTGGCCGCAGCCGACGCCGAGGTCGGCCGCCGCGATCTGGAGGAAGGCGGCGGCCTGACCGAGGTCGAAGCGGGCGGTGAGGCGGCGTTTCGGGTCGTCG
This sequence comes from Solirubrobacterales bacterium, assembly GCA_035547475.1. Lineage (GTDB taxonomy): Bacteria > Actinomycetota > Thermoleophilia > Solirubrobacterales > 70-9 > VAYN01. The sequence continues at coordinate 17,590 of DASZUW010000446.1, read as the reverse complement.
AGGACGGGCAGGACCAGGCCGATCGCCGCCGCCGCGTCGGCGATGTGCGCGCCGCCCTGCCAGACGCCCGCGAGGCGACGGAGCTGCTCGCGGTCGGTGACGAGGACGAAGTCCCAGGGCTGCCAGTTTTTCGCCGACGGGGCGAGGCGCCCGGCCGCCAGGATCCGGTCGAGGTCGGCGTCGGGGATCGGCCGCTCGGTGAACTGGCGAACGTTGCGGCGGGAGTGGATCGCATCAAACGTATCCAACGTCTACCTCCGGTCATTGGTAGTACATACTCTGAAGATGGCTTCGAAGCCTAGGCGAAACGGGGTCTCGCCTTGACCACCGCGCGGCGGCGGGCCGAGACGGGCGCGGCCTGGCTGCGCGAGCGCCGCCGGGTGGTGGCCGCGACGCTGGTCGAGGTGGAGGGCTCCGCGCCGTTCGAGGTCGGCGCGACGATGCTCATCGACGCCGACGATGCGATCGAGGGCTCGGTGACCGGCGGCTGCGTCGAGGCGGCGCTGGTGGAGGAGGCGCACGAGGTGTTCGCGGGCGGCGGTCCGCGGATCGCCACCTACGGGGTCAGCGACGAGCTCGCGGGCACCGTCGGCCTGGCCTGCGGCGGCACCGTCCACGTGCTGGTCCAGGAGCTCTCCGGCCCGGCGCTCGAGGTCGAACTCCGTGCTCTCGCCGCGGTCGCCGCGGGCACGCCGGTGGCGATCGCCACGGTCCTCGACGGCAGCCGGCGCGGGGAGAAGCTGGCGATCATCGATGGCGAGCCGACCGGCGAGCTCTCCGGCCCGGCGCTCTTCAACCACTCGGTCACCCGCGACGCGATCGGCATGCTCGAGCAGGGCGCCAGCGGCATCCGTCGCTACGGCGAGGACGGGACCACGCTGGCGGCCGAGGTCGGCGTGCTGGTCCAGTCCTTCGCGCCGGCCCCGCGGATGCTGATCTGCGGCGCGATCGACTTCTCCGCCGCGCTCGGGCGGATCGCCCGCGAGGTCGGATACGAGGTGACGATCGCCGACCCGCGCGAGGCGTTCCTGCGCAGCCCGCGCTTCGGCGAGGCCGGCACGCCGCTTCGGCAGTGGCCGCAGGACGCGGTCGCCGCGATGGGCCTCGGCCCGCGCGACGCGATGATCGTCTTCAGCCACGACGCCAAGCTGGACGAGCCGGCGCTGCTCGCCGCCTTCGCGACGCCGGTCGGCTACATCGGCGCGCTCGGCAGCCGCCGGACCACCGCCGAGCGCAACCGGCGCCTGCTCGAGGCCGGGGCGGGGGAGGCGGACCTGCGCCGGATCCACGCACCCTGCGGCCTCGACATCGGCGGGTCGACGCCGGAGGAGGTCGCGATCTCGGTGCTCGCGGAGATAATCGCGGTGCGCAACGGACGAGCAGGGGCGCCGCTCCGGGAGACGCGCGAGCCGATCCATCAGCGCTCCTAGCGGCCAATGTTCATTTGTAATACTTTACGCCAGGGATGGCGCAAGGAGGCTTCCGAGAGTTGGCAGAGAAAGCAACCGACGGTGCAGTAGCGACACCTCACCCCGCGCCCGTCGAGCAGCTCGACAACCGTCTGCTCGCCGCCCGCGCCCGCGCCGAGATCCTCGCCGCGATCTTCGAGGGCCGCTTCGACGGCAAGCTGCCCAGCGAGGACAAGCTGGCGGCGATGCTGAACATCAGCCGCACGACCGTGCGCACCGCGCTGCAGAGTCTCGAGCGCGACGGCGTCGTCACCCGCCAGCGGGCGATCGGCACGCTCATCAACCCCCACGTGCGGCCCTCGTCACTGGCCCTCCAGCGGATGGCCGGCTTCGACGGCCTGCTGGAAGAGCGCGGCTTCGACGTCGACGTCGACATCAGCTGGGAATGGGCGCGGCCCGACGATGGGCTGCTCGGCGCCTTCCCGTTGGAGCCCGACCAGGAGTACCTGCTGATCGACAAGGCCTACCGCGCCGACGGCACGCTGGCGCTCTCGATCCTCGACGTCGTGCCGAGGAGCTCCCTGCTCTCCTCGGAGCTGCCGGCCGAGATCGACGCCTCGCTCTTCGCCTACAGCGAACGGGCCTGGACGGCGCCGATCCACCACGCCGTCGTGAAGCTCGTCCCCGAGGTGAAGAACGGCGACAACACGCAGCTGGAGATCGAGGACGGCGTGCCGTTCCTGCGCCTGCACGAGGTCCACTACTCGGCGCGCGGCGAGGCCCTCGCCTACTCGGTGATCTCGGCCGACGACAAGTACATCAGCCTCGAGGTGGTCCGCACGCAATGAGCCGCGGCGGCGACACGGAGCGCCGCGGCGTCGTCGGCACGTCCGTGCCGCGCCGCGAGGACCGCCCGCTGCTGCGCGGCGAGGGCGAGTACGTCGCCGACGTCGAGGTGCCCGCCGACACCCTGCACGCCGCCTTCGTCCGCAGTCCCGCGCCCCACGCCGAGTTGCGCGGCGTCGACCTCCAGGCGGCGCTCGACGCGCCCGGCGTGCGCGGCGCCTTCGCCTTCGCCGACCTCGGGCTCCCGCCGCTCACGCCGCCGATGGACAATCCCGACGCGCGCACGGTCCCCCGCCCGCTGTTGGCCGAGGACCGCGTCCGCTTTGTCGGCGAGCCGATCGCGCTGGTGGTCGCCGACAACCCCTACCTCGCCGAGGACGCCGCCGAGCTGGTGGGCTTCGAGCTCGAGCCGCTCGGCGCCGTGGTCGACCCGGTCGCCGCCTGCGAGCCCGGCGGCCCCCTCCTCTTCGACGACACCAACGTCCTCTACGACTCGCGCTTCGAGAAAGGTGAGGTCGACGCGGCCTTCGCCGACGCGGCGGTGGTGGTCGAGCGCAGCTTCCGCAACCCGCGCTACTCACCCGCCCCGATGGAGGCCCGCGGGGCGCTCGCGATCCCCGCGGCCGACGGCGTCCTCGTCTGGACCTCGAGCCAGGCACCGCACCGGCTCGCCGAGGTGACAGCCGCGCTGCTCGGCCTGGAGCCGGAAACGGTGCGGGTGCGCTGCTCCGACGTCGGCGGCGCGTTCGGCCAGAAGGCGCACGCCTACCCGGAGGAAATCCTCTGCGCCTGGTCGGCGCTGCGCCTCGGCCGGCCCGTCCGCTGGATCGAGGACCGGGCGGAGAACCTGCTCGCCGCCTGCCACGCCCGCGACCAGGCGCTGCGGATCCGCGTCGCCGCCGACGCCGACGGCAGGCTCCTGGCGATCGACGCCGACGTGATCTGCGATCAGGGCGCCTACGGCGTCTTCCCGCACGGCCACATCCTCGAGGCGCTGGGCACCCCGGCGATCATCCCCGGCCCCTACCGGCTCGACGCCTACCGCTTCCGCTCCCGCTCGGTGGCGACGAACAAGTCGCCGGAGGGGGCCTACCGCGGCGTCGGGCTGCCGGTCTCCGCCTTCGTCCACGAGCGGCTGATGGACATCCTGGCCGCCGAGCTCGACCTCGACCCGGCCGAGATCCGCCGCCGCAACCTGCTGCGGCCGACCGACATGCCGCACCTCACGCTCACCAACCAGCGCTACGACTCGGGCGATTATCCGGCGGCGTTCGAGGCGGCCCTCGACAAGTTCGGCTACGAGGAGACGCGCCGCGAGGTCGAGGCGATGCGGGCCGAAGGGCGCCAGGTGGGCATCGGCATCTCCAGCTACGTCGAGTACACCGCGATCAACTCGAAAGTCTTCCAGGGGCGCGGGATGACGGGGATCCCCGGCTGCGACGGCGCCCACCTCGCGGTCGAGCTCGACGGCAGGCTCGCCCTCTGGACCACGTTGCCCGCGATCGGGCAGGGGTCCGCCACCACCTTCGCCCAGCTCGTCGCCGACGCCTTCGCGACCTCGCCGGACGAAGTCGACGTGCACCGCTCCGACACCGCCGTCGGCGGGCTGCACGGGACCGGCACCTTCGCGAGCCGCAGCGCCGTCGCCGGCGCCGGGGCGATCGCGCGCGCCGCCGCGGAGCTGAAGGAGCGCCTCCGCGCCGACGCCGCGCCGCTCCTGAAGGTGCCGCCCGAGGAGCTCGAGATCGCTGCCGGGAAGGTACGCGTACGCGGCGCCGAGGACGCCTCCATCGCCCTCGCCGAGTTGGTCGCCGACCGACCGCCGGAGCGCTACCGCGTCTCCTCGAACTACGATCCGCCGAACCTCGCCTACCCCTACGCCACCCACGTCTGCCTCGTCGAGGTGGACGCCGAGACCGGCGGGCTCGACATCCTCCGCTGGGTGATCGTCGAGGATTGCGGGAAGGTCATCAATCCCCTCGTCGTCGAGGGCCAGATCCACGGCGCCACCGCCCAGGGCATCGGCGGCACCACCCTCGAGCAGTTGGTCTACGGCGAGGACGGCCAGCTCCTCACCGGCTCCTTCATGGACTACCTGATCCCCACCGCCGCCGACATCCCCACCTTCGAGGTCGGCCACCTGGAAACGCCGGCGCCCGGGGACCACGGCGGCGCCAAAGGAGTGGGCGAGGGCGGCACCCTCGCCCCGCCCGGCGCGATCGCCAACGCCGTCTCCGACGCCCTCGGCCGCGAGTTCAACCAGCTGCCGCTGGTGCCCGAGGCGCTGCGGGCAAGCGCGGCGGCGCCGCAGGCGGCCTGAAGGGCCCGGATCAGGGACGCGCGATCCCGCGTGGTTGGAAACCTGCGCTATCCGCGGGTTTCCAACCGGGCTGATCCCTGACCGTTCGAATCCGCGCGCGGCGACCCGGTGCGGACGGCCCGCGTGAAGTGGTGCGGACCGCCGCTCCCGACGCGGCGCGCCCGCCCGCACGCTCAGGGAATTTCATTTGACGTTCTAGGTCCAATGTAATACAAAGGCCTGGAACAGCAGGTCGTTTCAGGGTGGAGAACCGAGGAGGAGAGAGATGAAGCGTCGTTTGTTCGCGTTGTGCTTTCTGATCGCGGCCCTTGCCGTGATCGTCGCCGGATGTGGGGGCTCGTCGAGCTCTTCCTCGTCGGGTGGAGAAGCCACCGAAGCGCCGTCGTCGGAAGAAGGGTCGGGGGCGGAATCGACGGGCAAGGGCGGGGGGATGAAGGTCGGCTTCGTCTACGTCTCGCCGCTGCCGGGCTCGGCGTGGTCGGAGGCCTGGGACGCGACCCGGAAAGGGCTTGAAAAGAAGTTCGGGGCGGAAACCACGGTGGTGCAGCCGATCGAAGAAAACACCGAAGTGGTGGGTGTGCTGCAGGGCCTGATCCGCGAAGGCAACGAACTGATCTTCGCCACCGCGCTCGGCTATCAGCCGTACGTCGAACAGGTGGCCGAAGAAAACCCCGAAGTGGACTTCGTCGTCACCGGCCCGTGGCTGCAGGAAACCGAACTGCCGCCGAACGTCTCCGCGGTGTACGCGAATTTGTGGGAAGTCCGGTACCTCTCCGGCATGGTCGCCGGGGCGATGACCAAATCGAACACGCTCGGCTTCGTCAGCGCGTTCTCGGTCTCCAGCGTGGTCGCCGGGATCAACGGCTTCGAGCTCGGCGCGAAAGCCACCAACCCCGAAGCGAAGACGAAGGTCGTGTTCACCAGCGCCTGGTACAACCCGCCGCAGAACACCCAGGCCGCGGAGACGCTGGCGAAGAGCGGCGCCGACGTGATCGCCAAACACCAGGACGACACCGGGGCCATCATCGGTGCCGAACAGTCGGGCGCCTGGGCGATCGGGTCCGAGTACGACACCTCGAGCCAGAACCCGAAGGCGTTCCTCACCGGCTCGGTCTACGACTGGGAACCGTACGCGATCGAAAAGTACGAACAGGCCGAAAAAGGCACGTTCAAGAACGACGAAGTGAACGGTGACCTGAAATCGGGGATGGTCGAGCTGGCGCCGCTGAACTCCGCGGTCCCGGCGAGCGTCAAGAAGGAAGTCGAAAAAGCCGAGGCGGAAATGAAAGCCGGGAAGCGGTTCGTCTTCGAAGGGCCGCTCAAATCGAACACCGGCGAAGAAGTGCTGAAGGCCGGCGAAGCGTGGAAGACGCCCGCGGAAGTGTACGAACACAGTGAATTCCTGGTCGAGGGCATCGAAGGGAAAATCCAGGAATAGTGATCCGCCGGGCCGACACGAAGGCCGTCGGCCGGGTCGCCGGCGGAGAGGGCATGGATCGCACCCTGACCCTCTCCGCCCGCGGGATCACCAAGTCGTTCGACGGCAAGTTCGCCAACGAGGATGTCGACCTCGAGCTGCGCGGGGGTGAGATCCACGCCCTGCTCGGCGAGAACGGGGCGGGCAAGACGACCCTGATCTCGGTGCTCTGCGGCCAGTACAAGGCCGACTCGGGCGCGGTCGAGATCGACGGCGAGGTCCACCACTTCTCCTCGCCGCGCGATGCGTTGCGGGCGGGCATCGGCGTGGTCCACCAGGACCTGCGCCAGATCACCCGCTTCAGCGTGATCGAGAACGTCGTCCTCGGCTCCGACCACGGCGTCAGCCGGGCGGCGGAGAAGAAGGTCGAAGAGATCGGCAAGGGCCTCGGCTTCGAGCTCGACCCGAAAACGAACGTCGGCTCGCTGAGCGTGGGGGAGCGCCAGCAGTTGGAGATCATCAAGCTCCTCTACCGCGGTTCGCGCATCCTCATCCTCGACGAGCCGACCGCCGTCCTCGCCCCCGAGCAGTCGCGGCAGCTCTTCGACGCGCTGCGCCGCCTCGCCGACGAGGGCAAGGCCATCGTCTTCGTGAGCCACCGCCTGCGCGAGGTCACCGAAGCCGCTGACCGGGTCACCGTCCTGCGGCACGGCAGGGTGGTCGCCAACCGCCCGGTCGAAGGCGCCGACCCTTCCGAGCTGGCGGTGTTGATGGTCGGCGACGACGCCGAGCCGCCGCTGACCGTGACGCCCGGCCAGGCCGGCGAGCCGATGCTCGTCCTCAGGGAGGCGCGCTGCGGCTCCGGCCGCCGCGCGCTCACCGGCGTCGATTTGACCGTGCACCGCGGCGAGATCGTCGGCGTCGCCGGCGTGAGCGGCAACGGCCAGGTGGAGCTGGCCGAGGTCGCCGCCGGCATGCGCAAGCTCGACCGCGGCCACCGCGAGGACCACGCCGAGCAGATCGCCTTCATCCCCGAGGACCGCCTCGCCACCGGACTGGTCGGCTCGATGTCGATCGAGGACAACCTCGCCTTCCGCCGTTATGACCGCGGCCCGATGTCGACGCCGCTCTTCCTCCGCCGCTCGAAGATCCGCGGCTGGGCCAACGAGTTGATCGAGCGTTTCGCCGTCCCGACCAACCGGCCACAGCTGAACGTCGCGGCGCTCTCCGGCGGCGGCCTCCAGCGGGTGATCATCGCCCGCGAGATCTCCGAGCAGCCCGACCTGCTGGTCGCCTCCCAGCCGACCCGCGGGCTCGACGTGGTGTCCGCGGCCGGCGTGCGCAAGCAGATCGTCGCCGCTCGCGACAAAGGCGCCGGCTGCCTCGTCGTCAGCGAGGACCTCGACGAGCTGCTGCACCTCTCCGACCGCATCGTCGTCATGCTCGGCGGCAAGATCGTCGCCGCGCTCGAGCGCGGCGAGGCCGACCGGGCCACGCTCGGGCGGCGGATGACCGGCGTCGGCGAGCCGGGGGTCCCGGCATGAGGGGCTGGCGGCTGGAAAAACGGACGGCGCCGAGCCTCGCGAGCCGGGTCGTCCAGCCGATCCTGGCGGTGATCGCCGGGTTCGTCTTCGGCGCGATCGTCCTCGCGATCGGTGGCCACGACATCGGCAACGCCTACAAGGCGATGTGGGAAGCGTCGTTCGGCACCGGCCCCGGCTTCGAACAGGTGCTGATCCGGGCGACGCCGCTGCTGCTCTGCGGCCTCGCGGTCACCGTCGCCCTGCGGATGAACATCTGGAACATCGGCGCCGAGGGCCAGATGGCGATGGGCGCGATCGGCGCCACCTTCGTCGCCTACCACACGACGTCGCTGGGAAGCCTGCCGATCCTCGTCGCGATCTTCCTCGGCGGGGCCGTCGCCGCCGGCCTCTGGGCGCTGATCGCGGCGATCCCGCGCGCCCTCGTCGGCCTCAACGAGATCATCGTCACCCTCTTCCTCAACTACATCGCGCTGCTCTTCCTCAGCGCCCTGATCAACGGGCCGTGGAAAGACCACGCCTCGATCGGCCAGGCCTACGGCCGGCGGCTGCCGACCCAGGCCGCGCTGCCGCTGATCGGCAACACCAAAGTGACGATCGGGATCTTCATCGCGCTCGCCGCCGCGATCGGCATCTACTGGCTGCTCGACCGCTCCCGTGCCGGCTTCTCGCTGCAGATCGCCGGCGGCAACGTGCGGGCGGCGAGATATCTCGGCCTCGGCATCGGCCGCCGGATCCTCTTCGTGCTCTTCCTCTCCGGCGCCGTCGCCGGGCTCGCCGGGGTGATCCAGCTGACCGCCTCCGGCGGCGGCCGCCTGCAGGAAGGGCTGACCGGCGGCTACGGCTACATCGGCATCCTGGTCGCCTTCCTGGCGCGCACCAAGGTGCAGGCGGTGGTGGTCGTGGCGCTCCTCTACGCGGCGCTGCTCACCGGCGGCACCGCCCTGCAGTCGACCGGGATCCCCAGCTCGATCGCCGAAATCATCCAGGCCTCGATCATCATCTTCGTGCTGATCGGCCAGGCGCTGGGCTCCTACAAGCTGGTGCGCACGGCGCCGGCCAAATCGCCTCCTGCCCGCCCGGCCGCGGCCATCGGGGAGGCGTCATGAACTTCTGGGTCGATGCCCTGAGCACCGGCGTGGTGCTGGGGACGCCACTGGCCTTCGCCGGCCTCGGCGAGCTGATCGCGGAGCGCGCCGGCGTGATCAACCTCGGCGTCGAGGGGATGATGCTCATCGGCGCCGTCGTCGGCTTCGCCGTCGGCATCCACACCGGCAGCATCTTCTGGGCGATGGTCGCCGGGGGCTTCGCCGGCGGCCTGCTCGGCCTGCTCCACGCGGCGATGACGATCGGCCTCAAGGTGAACCAGATCGTCATGGGACTGACCCTGACCATCCTCGGCACCGGCCTCTCCTCCTACATCGGCGCGAGCTACGGGAACGAACCGTTCAAAGGGCACCTGTCGAAGATCGACATCCCACTGCTCTCGAAGATCCCCTGGATCGGCGAAATCCTCTTCGAACAGGACATCATGGTGTACATCGCGATCGTCACCGTGATCGCGGCGGCGCTGATCATCAACCGCACCCGCCACGGCCTGGCGCTGCGCGGGGTCGGCGAGGCGCCCGCCGCCGCCGACGCGGCCGGCGTCCCGGTCTTCACCGTCCGCTACATCGCGGTCTGGCTGGGCGGCGTGCTCGCCGGCATCGGCGGCGCCTACCTCTCGGTCGTCTACACGCAGTCGTGGTCGAACGAACTCACCGCCGGGCGCGGGTGGATCGCGATCGCCCTGGTCATCTTCGCCTCCTGGCGACCGCTCCTGCTGCTGCCCGGGGCGCTGCTCTTCGGCTTCATCGAAGCGCTGAACTTCCAGCTCCAGGCCAAGGGCGTGTCGATCCCCAGCCAGTACCTGTCGATGATGCCCTACGTCTTCACCCTGGTCGTGCTCGCCATCGTCTGGACCCGCCAGCGCGGGCGCAGCGGCTGGGGCATGCCGGAATCGCTCGGAATCGCGTATGAGAGGGAGGGACGCTCGTGAGTGACGCCACCGTGCGGCTCGGCGTGCTGCAGCCGCACACCTACTACGGAGACGAGGAGAGGCGCAACCTCGAGGAGGCGCTCGGGCACGTCGCCCAGGCGGCGGCGCTCGGCGTCGACCTCCTGCTCTTCCCCGAGAACTACCCCGGTCCGCACCGCCACCACAGCCGCTTCGAGGTGCTCGACGCCCTGCGCGCCGCGGCCGCCGAGCACGGCGTCGCGCTCGCCGCCGGCACCTCCACCGAGACCGAGGAGGGCTCGGGCAGGTTCCGCCTCTCGACCGTCCTCATCGACAGCGGAGGCGAGGTCGTCGGCACCAACCACCGCACCCACCCGGTCGGCCCCTACATCTACGAAGGGGGCGACCTCTGGGACCTCCCCTACGAGGAGCACGACGAGATCCCGGTCTTCGACATCGGCTGGGGCAAGGTCGGCGTCGTCACCTGCAGCGAGGTCTTCGTGCCCGAGGTGGCGCGGGTGCAGGCGCTGAAGGGCGCCGAGCTCTGCCTCTTCCCGACCGGGATCCTGATCGACGAGCTCGGCTACACCGACAACTGGCGCACGCTGGTCCGCGCCCGCGCGATCGAGAACCTCATGTACACGGCGGTGACGGTCAACCTCTTCGACCCGGCCTTCGCCGATCCCTACCGGACCGGCCCCGCGGGGCCGCCCACCGCGTCGGGCCTCACCGCCGGGATCGCGATGATCGCCTCGCCCGAGCGCGTCCTGGCGCAGAGCGAGTCGCCCGGCATCCTCTGCGCCGACCTCGACCTCGGGCGCGTGCGGCGCCTGCGCGAGACCGAGGAGGAGCTGCTCGTCCCCGCCCCCTATCGGACCATCCCCGGCATCCTCGACTGGCGCCGGCCGGAGGTCCTCCGATCCCTGACCGAGGAAGAGGTAAGCCGATGAAGCTGGTCAACGAGTTCACCGTCGCGGCGCCGATCGAGGAGACCTGGACGACGCTCCTCGACATCGAGCGGGTCGCGTCCTGCCTGCCCGGCGCGTCGATCGAGCCGGTCGGCGAGGACGGCTCCTACCGCGGACGGATGCGGGTGAAGGTCGGGCCGGTGAGCATGTCCTACGGGGGCACCGTCCGCCTCGCCGAGGTGGACGCCGACTCCCACGTCGCCGCCTTCGAGGCGCGGGCGAAAGAGACCCGCGGCACGGGGACGGCGGCGGCGACGATCCGCAACACCCTCACCGAGACGGCCGACGGCACCCGGGTGCAGGTCGAGACCGATCTCGACGTCACCGGCCGCCCCGCCCAGTTCGGGCGCGGGCTGATGGAGGAGGTGGCCGCGAAGATGCTCGGCCAGTTCTCCGGCCGGCTGGAAAAGCTCGTCCTCGACGGAGCGCCGGCGGACTCCTCCCCGGCCGGCGCCGGCCCGGGGATCGGGGCGAAGGAGGCAGCTGCCGATGGCGGCGCGGCACCGCGGGCCGCGTCCTCGGCGCCTTCCGCCGACGAGGAGGGCGACGTGCTCGACCTCGGCGCCGCGATGCTCGGCGGTGGCGCGACGAAGCTCCTCGCGGGCGGGGTCGGCGTGGCGCTGCTGGCGGCGCTGGTGAGCCTCCTCTTCCGCCGCCGCCGCAGGCCGGGCTTCGACTTCTCGATCTCCTACCGACCCTGAGGAGCGAGGTGCCGACGAAGGTCGCAACCCGCCGGGGCACTGGTGCCTCGATCGGCCGCTCGGAGCGGCGCAAGGAGGACCAGCCGCTGTTGCGCGGCCAGGCCGGCTTCGTCGACGACCTCCACGATCCGGACGCCCTGCACGCGGCGATCCTGCGCTCGCCGGTCGGCCACGCGCGGCTCGTCCGCGTCGACGCCGGCCCGGCCCGCGAGCTCGACGGCGTGGTCGACGTGATCACCGCCGCCGACCTCCCCGAGGGCGGGCCGAAGATCCCGATGCGGATGTTCAGACGGGAGGGCATGGAGCGCTTCCTGCAGCGCCCCCTGGCAACCGAGAAGGTGCGCTATTCGGGCGAGCCGGTGGCGGTCGTCGTCGCCGAATCGCGCTACCTCGCCGAGGACGCGGCGGAGCTGGTCGCGGTCGACTACGAGCCGCTGCCGACCGCGCTCGACGTGGCGGCGGCGCTGGCCGCCGACGCGCCGCTCCTCCACGAGGAGGCGGGGACGAACCTGGTCGCCGAGTACGACCTCGGCCGCGGCGACGTCGAGGAAGCGCTGGCCGGCGCCGAGGAGGTGGTGGAAGTGACCTTCCACTGCGGCCGCCACGCCGCGGTGCCGATGGAGCCGCGCGGCCTCTACGCCTTCCTGGAGGAGGGCACCGACCGCCTCGTCCTCCACGGCGCCGCCAAGATCGTGCACGTCAACCGCCGGATCCTCGCCGCGATGCTCGGCTGGCCGGAGGACAGGATCCGCTTCGTCGAGCCGAGCGTCGGCGGCGGCTTCGGCGCCCGCGGCGAGTTCTACCCGGAGGACTTCCTGATCCCCTTCTGCGCGCTGCGCCTCGGCCGTGCCGTCGCCTGGACCGAGGATCGCGAGGAGCACCTGCGCTCCACCAACCACTCGCGCGACCAGCTCGACCGGATCCGGATCGGGCTCGACGCCGACGGCCGGTTCCTGGCGCTCGACGCGGAGCTGACGATCGACACCGGCGCCTACGTCCGCACCCACGGCGGCGTGGTGCCGGGGATGTCGGGAGGGCTCCTGCCCGGTCCCTACGTCTGGCCCGCGTTCCGCGCCAAGGTGCGCCAGGTCGCCACCAACAAGACGCCGGCGGGGACCTACCGGGCGCCGGGGCGCTACGAGACCACGCTGGCGCGCGAGCGCGCCGTCGACGTGGCGGCACGGCGGATCGGCGTCGACCCGGTGGAGCTGCGCCGCCGCAACCTGATCCCGGCCGAGCGGATGCCGTACGACAACGGCTCGCTCACCGACGGCCACCCGGTCGTCTACGACTCGGGCGACTACCCGCTGCTCCTGGAGCAGTCGTTGGAGCTCTTCGGCGAGGAGGAGATGCGCCGCTGGCGCGAGGAGCCGGCGCCGGACGGGCGCCGGCGCGGCCTCGGCCTCGCCTTCTTCGTCGAGAAGAGCGGCATCGCCGAATGGGAGTACGCGCGGATCGAGATCGGGGGCGACGGCCGGCCCGTCGTCTACAGCGGCTCGGCCTCGGTGGGGCAGGGAGTCGAGACGGTGCTCGCGCAGGTCGCCGCGGAGACGCTCGGCCTTCCCTACGAGTCGATCACCGTCCGCCACGGCGACACCGACGAGGTGCCCGACGGGATGGGCGCCTTCGGCAGCCGCGCCACCTCGCTCGGCGGCGCGGCCGTGGCCGAAGCGGCGAGCGCGCTGCGCGGACGCCTGCTGGCGCTGGCCGGCGAGGAGCTGGGGCTCGACCCCGACGAGCTCGACCTCGGGCCGGGCGGCGTCGTCGCCTTCGAGGGTGGGGTGGAGGGGGTCTCCTACGCGCGCCTGCGCGAGCTGGCCGGCGGGCCGCTCGCCGAGGAGACGACCTTCCGGACCGACGCGATGAGCTTTCCCTACGGCGTCCACTGCTGCGCGGTCGAGGTCGACGGGGGGACCGGCGAGGTGCGGATCGAGCGCTACGCGGTGGCCTACGACGTCGGCCGCGCGGTGAACCCGCAGCTGATCGAGGGGCAGATCCGCGGTGGCCTGGCGCAGGGCGTCGGCGGCGCGCTCTTCGAGGAGCTGGCCTACGACGAGAACGGCACCCTGGTCAGCGGCTCGTTCATGGACTACCTGATCCCGACCGCGACCGAGGTGCCCGCGGTGCGGGTGCGGGTGACCGAGGAGGCGCCGACCCAGCGCACGCCGCTGGGCGCCAAGGGCGCGGGCGAGGGCGGGACCACCGCGGCGGGAGCGGCGGTCGCCGCGGCCGTCTCCGACGCGGTCGGGGTCGAGGTCACCGAGACGCCGATCCGCCCCGAGTGGGTCGTGCGCGCCGCGCGGGGGGATGCGGCATGAAGCCACCCGCCTTCGACTACGAGGCGCCGCGGAGCCTGGACGAGGCGCTCGCGCTGCTCGCCGAGCGCGGCGCCGACGGCAAGGTCCTGGCCGGCGGCCAGAGCCTGGTGCCGCTGCTGAACTTCCGCCTCGCGCGCCCCGAGGTGCTGATCGACGTGAACGGCCTGCAGGAGCTCTCCTACCTGCGCCGCGAGGAAGGCGCGCTGCGGATCGGCGCGCTCACCCGCCACGCCTCGCTCGAGCACTCGCGCCTCGCCGCCACCTACTGGCCGCTCCTCACCGAGGCGATGCGCTGGGTCGCCCACCCTCAGATCCGCAACCGCGGGACGGTCGGCGGTTCGTGCGCCCACGCCGATCCGGCCGCCGAGCTGCCGGTGGTGATGACCGCGCTCGACGCCCGCTTCCGGGTGCGCTCGACGCGCGGCGAGCGCGTGCTGGGTGCGGCCGAGATGTTCGTCGGCCAGCTGGAACCGGGGATCGAGCCCGACGAGCTGCTGGTCGAGATCGAGGTGCCGCCGGTCGCGCCGGGGACCGGCGCGGCGTTCGTCGAGTTCGCCCGCCGCCACGGCGACTTCGCGCTCGGCGGGGTCGCGGCGCTGGTGACGACGGACGCCGAGGGGATCTGCCGCCGCGCGGCGATCGCGCTGCTCGGGGCGGGGCCGACGCCGCTGCGGCCGGCCGAGGCCGAGGCGGCCCTGACCGGCGGTCCGCTCGACCCTTCGACCGCGGCCGAGGCCGCCCGGCTCGCCGTCCGCGACGCGACGCCGACCGGCGACCTCCACGGCAGCGCGGAGTACCGATGCGACCTGATCGAGACCTTGACCCGACGCGCCCTGCTCGCCGCCGGCGAGCGGGCGGGAGGAGGCGACGCACGATGAGTGGCACGCGGAAGGTGAGCGTGGAGATCAACGGGGTGCCGGTCGAGGCGGAGGTCGAACCGCGCATGCTGTTGTCGGACTTCATCCGCCATGAGGCGGGGCTGACCGGCACCCACGTCGGCTGCGAGCACGGCGTCTGCGGCGCCTGCACCGTCCAGCTCGAGGGCCGGCCGGTCCGCTCCTGCCTGCTCTTCGCGGTGCAGGTGGACGGTCGCAGCGTGCGCACGGTCGAGGACCTGGCGCCGTCAGACACCGAGATGCACCCGCTCCAACAGGCCTTCCACGAGTGTCACGCCCTGCAGTGTGGCTTCTGCACCCCGGGCTTCCTGATGAGCATCGAGCCGGAACTCGCCGGCGCCGACCAACTGACCGACGCCGAGATCCGCGAGATGGTCGGCGGCAACCTCTGCCGCTGCACCGGCTACCAGGGGATCGTCGAGGCGGTCCGACTCGCCGCTCGTCGCGTCAATGAGAAAGGACATGCATGAAACTGGTCGATCTGACCCACACCTTCACCATCCACACCCCTGGGTGGGTCGGTTACCCATCGCCGACTCTCTCCTACTTCCAGCGCCACGCGACCAACGGGATCGTCTCGCAGAAAATCGACCTGCCGCTGCACTCCGGCACCCACTTCGACGCCGAGATGCACATCGTCTCCGGCGGCAAGGACCTCGCCTCGGTGCCGCTCGACAAACTGTGCCGCGAGGGCGTGGTCGTCGACATCTCCGAGGACATGGACGACTGGACGGTGATCAAACCGGAGCACATCACCTCGCGTGTGGAGGTGAAGAAAGGCGACATCCTCCTCTATCACACGGGTTGGCAGCGGTTCTACAACGGGCGCCCCGAGGAGGACGAGGAACGGTACTTCCTGCGTCACCCCGGCGGTGACCGTGAGTTCGCCGAATGGGTCGTCGACATGGAACTGGCGTGGACCGGCTTCGACACCGGCTCCGGCGACCATCCGATGAACACCTCGATCCGCTTCAAGCGCCCCGACGCGGCGAAGGCCTACGAAAAGGCGATCGGCAAGGACATCAACGAGGTCTTTCCGGAGGAGGACATCTTCGTCATGCACAAGGTGCCGTTCCGGCAGGGCATCACCCACCTGGAGAACCTCGGTGGCGACATCGCCCAGCTGGGCACGCGCCGTTGCCTGATCGGCGCCTTCCCGATCCCGATCGAGGGGGGCGAGGCCTCGCCCTGTCGCGTGGTGGCGTTCGTCGATGATTGAGGTCGGCACGTTCGCCGCCACGCCCGAGGAAGAACCGTTCCCGGGGGTGCGCCGCCGGAGCTTCGACGCCGAGGGCGCGACCGTCACCGAGTACCGGTTCGAGCCGGGGGCGACCTTCCCTCGGCACCGCCACGCCCAGGAGCAGATCACGATGGTCGCCGCGGGCACCGTGTCGATGACGATCGAGGGGGAGGCGTCGGAGATCGGGCCCGGCGGCTATTCGGTGGTCGGCCCGCAGGTCGAGCACGGGATCACCGCGGGCCCCGAGGGCGCGCGCTTCCTGGCGGTGGTGACGCCGCGCCGCGGCGCCCGCGACGAATACGAGGTGGAGTGAGATGAGCGACGGCATCGACGTGATCTCGGCTGGCTCCGGCCGGCCGGTGGCCCTGGTCGACGGCGAGGGCGAGGCCTACGTCGTCGTCGGTCCCCACACCGGGGCCGAGTTCCGGACGATGGCGGTGGTGCGGCTCGCCGGCGGCGCGACCACCGTCACCATGACCCATCCCGAGGAGGCGGTCTGGTACGTGCTGCGCGGCGGCGGTGCGGCGCGGGTGCAGGGCGGCGAGGACCTCGAGCTCGACGAGGGCTCGATGGTGCACGTCGAGCCGGGCGCCGCCTACGCGCTCGCGGCCGGGCCGGAGGGCCTCGAGGCGATCGGCGGGCCCTCGCCGCCCGACCCCGACTTCGGCACCGACGCCGCGCCGCGGCGCGAGGGCGCGCGGGTGCGCCGGTTCCACCGCGACCGACCGGCGCTGAAGGTGCCGATGATCTCCAGCGACGCGCGGCTCGTCGTCTTCCCCGGGGTCGGCGCCGAGAGCGCCAACATGAACTACGTGCGGCTCGAACCGGGCGAGGAGAACGTTCCCCACGTCCACCCGGAGTCCGAGGACACCATCTTCATCCTCGCCGGCGAGGGGACGGTGCGCGACCACGACTCGGACGTCGTGCAGGAGTTCCAGGCGGGCGACGTGATCCACGTGCCGGTCGGGCGCAAGCACGCGGTGCGCGCCGACCGTGGGGTGGAAATCGTCAGCGTCGGCGGTCCCTGCCCGCCGGACCGGGGCATGCTCGAGCGCGCCGCCGCGGCGGCGCAGGCGACCGACGCCGGATGACCGTCGTCGCGCTCGCCCAGGTCGGCGGCCCGCCCGGCGCCGGCGAGGGGAACCGGGCAAAGGGGCTCGCCGCGGCCGGGCGGGCGTTCGAGGACGGCGCCGACCTCGTCGTCCTGCCCGAGCTCCTGGTCCCCGGGTACGACTGGGACCGCGACCGGGTGCAGGCGGGCGCCGAGGCGCTCGACGGGCCCACGGTGAGCGCCTGGACCGAGCTCGCGGCGCGCCACGGGGGCTGGATCGCGGGGGGCTTCGCCGAGCGCGACGGCGAGCGGCTCTTCAACACCGGGGTGCTCGTCGGTCCCGACGGCGTCGCCCTCCACTACCGCAAGCTCCACCTCTTCTCCGGCGAGAAGGGCGTCTTCGCCCCGGGCGACCGCGGGCTGCCCGTGGCCGACACGCCGCTGGGGAGGATCGGCGTCTGCATCTGTTACGACCTGCGCTTCGTCGAGACGCTGCGGGCGCTGGCGCTGGTGGGGGCGCAGCTGGTCTGCGTGCCGACCGCCTGGGTGCAGGGCTTCGACGCCGTGCGCTGGGACGCCGAGGGGTTCTGCCCGCAGGCCCGCTACGCGGCGATGCAGGCGAACCTCGACGGGGTCTTCGTCGCCTGCGCCTCGCAGGTGGGGGAGTGGGGGGAGCACACCTTCCTCGGCTCCTCGGTGCTCGCCGACCCGCGCGGAAGGGTGCTCGTCGGCCCGCTCCCCGGCGACGACGACGCTCTGGCGCTGGTCGAGATCGACCTCGCCGGCGACGGCGGGGCGAGCGACCGCGGCGGCGGCATCCGGCCCCGCGAGGACCGTCGCGACGACGTCTACTCGGTGGTGCTGGACGGGCGCCGGCTCTGAGCGGG
>DASZUW010000445.1:0-5344 GCA_035547475.1 Solirubrobacterales bacterium | reverse complement strand
AGGTTGCGCAGCGGCGTGGCGCCGATGGTGCTCTCGCACCCCCACGCCTCGTGGATGTGACCGCAGACGACGAGGCGCGGCCGCTTGGCCTCGATCGCCGCGAGCTCCGCCTTGCTGCCGAAGTGGGTGTCGGGGTCGCCGCCGTCGCAGTGTCCGAAGGGCGGCGAGTGGAGGACGAGCACGCAGCCCTCCGGGGCCGGGGCGAGCATCGCCGCCGCCTCCTCCTCGGAGAGGTCGAAGCTCCAGTCCCAGGGCGTCGTCGGCACGCCCGCGCCGAGGCCGAAGAACTCGACCCCGTCGACCGCCGTGCCCTCGCCGTGCAGCACCCTCGCCGCCGGCCAGCCGCCCGCCGCGCCGCGCAGCGCCTCGGCGGTCTCGTTGTTGCCGGGGACGAGGATCGTCGGCACCTCGATCGGCGCCAGCGCCCCGATCGTCTCCTCCAGCCCCTCGTGCACGGAGGCGAAGTCGCCCGCCCCGATCACGAGGTCGGCGTCGGCCGACATCTCGACCAGCCGCGCCGCCTGGTCGAGGTCCCGGTGGAGGTCGGAGAAGGCGAGCAGTCTCACGCCGGGGAACCTATCGGCTTCCGCGTCCGCCACGAGCGCCAGCTGCGCCGCGGCCGCGCCGGTTCGGCTTCCGCGCGCACGCCGAGGTCGAAGTAGAGGAACGTCTCGCCCATCGCCACGAACGGGATCAGCAGCGCGAAGACCAGCGAGCCGATCACGTTGATCCAGAACAGCGGCAGCGCCGTGAAGATCAGGGCGAAGGTGAGGATCGGCCCGGCGGCGATGCCGATCACGTAGAAGACGACGATCACCCGCGCGGTGCGGAACCAGCGGCCGCGCACCAGGTCCGAGCTCGCGCGGAAGGACCGGCGCAGGCTCTTGTCGGTGAAGAGCACTTCCTGCCCGACGAAGGACCAGCCGACGAGCTTCCAGATCGCGAAGGGGAGGCCGATGACGCTGAGCGCCAGCACCAGCACCCCGAGCGTCGCCAGGAGCTGCGCGCCGACCACGCGCCAGAAGCGCTCGCGCACCCCGCGCAGCGCCTGACCGAAGCCGACCTCGCGGCTGCGGAGCGCTTCGCGGGCGACGACGATCACGACCGCGGCGACCAACGCCTGCGCCACCGGCCGCGCGAACTGTTCGAGCATGTCGGCCCAGGCGAGGTGGATGCCGGAGCTGCCGCGCTGCGTCGATTCCGAGATCAGCCCGGCGAGGAAGTTGGTCACCCCGATCAGCACCAGGGCCGCCAGCGCCACCGGCAGGAGCACGCGCCAGTGGCGGCCGTAGAACTGGCGCGAGGCGCGCAGGATCTGGCCGAGGGCGCGCCGCCGGCGCAGCGTGTCGAGGTCCACCGGGCGCCAGCGGGTGAAGCCGACGAAGAGGCCGATCAGGGCGACGATCGCCACCACCGTCGCGGTGGCCGCGGGCGGCGACTGCGCGTCGAGGTTGATCAGCTCGGAAGCGGTGGCGACGGCGCCGCAGAACGCCTTCGTCACCTGCGGCCCGGCGATCGTCCCGCCCGGCAGCCGCGGGCTCGTCGTCCGCTGCCCTTCCATCCAGGCGAACGGCTCGCGCCACACCGTCTTCGTCTGCGGCCCGGTCGGCCCGTTGTTGTAACCCTTTTCCCGTTCACCCCAGCGGCCGTAGTAGTCGGTCCAGGCGAACGGCCCTCTCGACACCACCTCGTCGGGCATCAGGATCGGGCGCAACCGCAATTCGCGCAGCGGCCCGGTGGTGTTGTCGCAGCCGAGCCCCGACCCGTGCTGGCCGTTCTCCACGTACACCGCGGAGTCGTAGAAGGTGGCGTGGGAGCCGGCCGCGGGGTAGACGATCGGGTGCGTGCCTTCCTTCTGCACCTTGCCGTCGTCCCAACTGGCACGCTCCCCGCCCGCGTGTTGGAAGAGGATGATCTCCGCCGGTTCTTCGTGGAGAGCCGCCGCGGGATCGTCGGCTTCGAAGGTGATCTGCATCCCCTCCCAGTCGGCCTCGTGCAGGTCGTTGAACTCGTTGAAGTACCAGAAGAACCAGTACTGCAAGGCGAATCCGGGGTGACCTTCTTCGCGGGCGATGTGGGCGTAGGTGACGGCGGGGGCCTTGCCTTCGGCGATCAGCTTCTTGAACGCGCGGGCGTAGACGCAGGTGTCACCCAGCACCCGCCCTTCGAGGTTCAGGTAGAAGCCTTCGCCGAGCCCGGCGATCTGCGCCGCGGTCGGCGCCCGGCGGAGCGTCGTCAGCCGGCCGCCCTGGGCGGCGTGCTGCAGCAACACCGTGGGGTTGCCGAGGACGGTGTCGACGCTGGTCGGTTGGTACTGCTCCTCGGAGGTGTCGCAGGGCGGGTCGGTCTCTTCCCGCAGCTCGGCGATCGGGACGTACTTTTCCGCGAGTTCCCGCGCCGCGGACTCGGGGGCCGCCGCGCGCGCCGCCGGGGCGAGCGTGAGCAGCAGCAGCGCCGGTATGAGGACGAGCAGGCGACGCGGCCGCTTCACGCGGCCAAACGTACCAGCGTCAGACCGTCTCGGGAACCGTTTCGTCCTCGGCGACGTCCGTTTCTTCGACCTTCCCCGGCGGCATGAATTTCAGCGCGACGACGAAGGCGATCGCGAGCGCGATGGCCATCCCGTGGAAGACGTCGCCGGTGGCTTCGGCAAAGGACATCGCAAGGAGCCCCTTCTTCTCGAACACTTCGCCCGCGACCGGGCCGAGCGTGTGGCCGACCGACCGGCAGGCAGCTTCGCCCTGGGACACGCATTCGGCGACCGCGTCGGCTTTGTCCTTGGAGACTCCCTTGTCGCCGAGCGCGCTCTCGAGATTGCCGCGGTTCCAGGTGATCAGCAGCGAGCCGAGGATCGCCAGCCCGATGCTGGAGCCGAAGTTGCGCACCGTCTGCGTGATCCCGGTCGCCTCGCCGTAGTGGCTGCGCGGCACGCGGTTCAGCGCGTCGGTGTTGGCGGGGGAGAGGACGAGCCCGACGCCGATGCCGGCGATGACGATGTAGTACCACTGGTCGCTGACCGAGAGTTCGGTCATCGAGCTGCCCCAGAGCCAGAAGCCGACCGCGCCGACGGCGCAGCCGAGGACCATCGGGTGGCGGGCGCCGATGCTGTCGAGCATCCTGCCGCCCCACTGGGTCGCGGTGGCGAAGCCGGCGAAGAAGATCAGCAGGTAGAGGCCGGTCTCCGAGGCCGATTCGCCGAGCGAGATCTGCGCGTACTCGCTGGCGAAGAAGAACAGCGGCACGAAGGCGATCATCAGGAAGAAGAGGACGGCGCTGTCGACGGCGAAGGCGCGGTTCTCGAAGACCCGCAGCCGCAACAGTGGGTTCGAGGAGGCGAGCTGGTCTTTCACGAACCAGGCGAGGATCGCCGCGCCGATCACGATCGCGACCCACGTTTTGATGTCGTCCCAGCCCCAGATCGCCGACTCCTGCAGGCCCAGGATCAGGAGGCCCATGCCGCCGCAGGCGAGCAAGGTGCCCCGGTAGTCGAGCTTGCCCGGGTGGCGCGAGTCGACCGGGTCGGCCCGCCAGGTGAGGAAGAGGGCGATGAGCGCGACCGGCACGTTGATCCAGAAGATCGAGCGCCAGGTCCACTCGGTGAGGTAGCCGCCGGCGATCGGGCCGATCGCGGTGAGGCCGCCCGCGATGCCGAAGAAGATCGCCATCGCGCGCCCGCGCTCGGAGACCGGGAAGGAGTCGAGGACGATCGCCAGCGCCGCCGGGAACATGATCGCCGCGCCCGCGCCCTGGAGGATGCGGAAGGTGATCAGCCAGGCCTCGGCGCCGGAGCCGGTCGGCGTCGCCCCGCAGAGCGCCGAGCAGGTGGCGAAGACGACGACGCCGATGACCACCATGCGGCGGTGGCCGGCGATGTCGGCGAGGCGCCCGCCGAAGGCGAAGAGCGCCGAGAGCGAGAGCAGGTACCCGTTGATGATCCACTGCGAGCCGGTGGTCGAGAGGTGGACGTCACCCTGGATCGTCGGCAGCGAGATCGCGACGATCGTCTGGTCGATGAACGTCATCGAGACGGCGAAGATCATCGCCGCAAGGATCAGTTTCGAGTTTTTGGCGGGCATTGAGTTCATTTGGGGAAGTTTTCCAAGACCTTTTCTGAATTCCTCCCCGTTTATCGGTCCGCTAGGCTGCCGACTTGATGCCATCTATCTTCTGGATCGGGTGCGGCGTCGCCGCCCTCATCGCCTTCATCAGTGCCCTCGTCGGGGCTCGCTCGAACAGCATGACCTTCATGTCCGGGGCCGCGATGGGCCTGTTCATGGGCTTCATGCTCGCGTTCCCGCTGATCGCCATCGGGCTCGCGTCGAGCTAGGGCCGAGCGCGTGGCCGACGTCCCGCACGTCCGGCTCCGCGACGGCGACGACCCGGCGGCGATCGCCCGTTGCGATGTCGGCCACCGCACCGACCCCGGCCCGAGCGCGTTCGGCGCTTAGGGCGGCGAACGAGGTCGCCGCCGGCGCGTTCCTGGTCGGCGGCTCGCTTTTCGCGATCGGCGCCCTCCTGGCGCAGGGCGACGTCGGCGGCCCGCGTCTAGCCGCGGTCGTCTACCTCGTCGGCGGCGTCTTCTTCTCGACCGGGGGCTACGCCTCGGTCCTCCTCGCGATCAACGCCCCGCACCGCCGCCGCGACGGCACCTGGGCGCGGGCGCCGTGGCGCTGGTGGGCGCGCGAACCGGCCAACCTCGACTACCTCGCCGCCGCCGTCCTCTTCGCCGGCACGCTGGTCTTCGGCATCAACCTCGTCGACTCCCTCCTCGGCGACCTCACCGCCGCGCAGACCGACCGCCTGGTCTGGAGCCCCGACATGATCGGCTGCGTCCTCTTCCTCCTCGCCGGCGTCCTCGCCATGGTCGACATCTCCGGCTCCTGGTGGCGCCTGCGCGGCGAGGGCCTCGGCTGGTGGATCGTCTTCACCAACCAAGCCGGCTCGATCCTCTTCATGGCCGCCGCCGTCGCCTCCTTCGTCCGCGCCGACGGCGACATGATCGCGCTCGGCATCGCCAACTGGGGCACCTTTTCCGGCGCCCTCTGCTTCGCCCTCGCCGGGGCCATGCAGTTCTTCGAGGCGCCCGCGGGCGGGTAAGGGACGGCTGGGGGGATGTGGCGCTCGCGGCCGACGCAGGGGCCGGAAAGGGACGCCGGGTCTGTGGGGAGCGGATCAGGGACCGTGGCCGCAGGGTGACGGGAGGGCGACGGAAGGCCCACCGACGACGCACGGGACCGTCACCGAGATGAGGCGCCGTGACGAAGACGCCGGGATCTCCACGCTTCGGTCCGTGTCGCGCGACACGCACGCAGGCGCGGGCGACCTGGGTTACGCACGGGTTAAC
>DASZUW010000444.1:0-1930 GCA_035547475.1 Solirubrobacterales bacterium | reverse complement strand
CCCCCCGCCCGAGGCGCCAGCTTCCAGGCGTCCCGGACCCCCGCCCCCGGGCGCCAGCTTCCGCCCCCGAGCCCCCTCCCCGGGGGGCCAGCTTCCGGCGCCCCGGACACCCCGCCCCCGCCGCAAGCCCCCGAGGCGCCGGCCCCCGTCCCGCCGCCGTCCCGCCGAGGCCTGGGCGGGCACCCGCCCCCGGGCCTCGCCCTCCTACCGGCTCCGCTTCCTCGGCAGCGTCCGGAACACCACGTCCCAGAGCGGGGAGGAGACGCCGTAGCCGAAGCGGTGGTCCTGGAAGTGGTGGCGCATGTGCTGCTCGCGCAGTTTTTTGCCGAGCTTCGACTTGGGGACGAAGTGGTGGACGTAGTAGTGGGTGTAGTCGTAGGCGAGGTAGCCGAGCATGAAGCCGCCGAAGGCGGGGTAGGCGGCGTCGCCGAGGACGGCGAGGAAGCCGAGGAAGAAGAGGGCGGCGAGGGGGATCGAGACCGAAGGGGGCATGACCAGGCGGAGCTTGTCGTTGGGATGGTCGTGGTGGATCCCGTGGATGATGAAGTGCATCCGCCGGCCGAAGGCGTTGTCGGGCTCCCAGTGGAAGACGAGGCGGTGGAGCCAGTACTCGGTCAGCGTCCAGAAGGCGATGCCGCCGAGCGAGATGAGGACCATCTGCCAGACGGTCCAGCCTTTCGTCGCCCCGATCCACTCCGCCGCGACGACCACCGGGACGAAGACGATGGCCGGAATCGACGGGTGGACGCGGGAGAAGAAGTTGAGGAATTCGCTCTTGAAGAGGGGCGGCGATGCGGACAGCCGCTGGGTGCGCTCGTGTGCCTCCATCGACGGAAATCTTAGCTGTCGAGGTCCCGGCGGCCGCCGTTCAAGCGGCGGCCTCGCAAGACGCGGGGACAATGTGAAAGGCCTGTGACGCAGATGTAGCGATTTGCGGATTCGCCTCCGACGCGCCCGCGGCGGGGTTGCTTTCATGCCCGAGTCGATGCCGCGCAAGCCCAAGGCCCCCACCTGCGAGGACTGCTATTTCCACCGCAATCTGTTGTGCGCCCTGGAGCTCGGCGAGCCGTGCGCGACCTTCCGGCCCAACCGCCCTGAGGGCCTCGTCCCGCCGCGCCAGCCGGTGCTCCTGATGCGGGCGCCCCGCTGGGCCTCCTCCGGCCGGGCCGTCTCCGCCTGACCGCCGCCGTGCCGACGCCTCGCGCCGCGGGCCGTGCACCCACGTCCGGCGTGGGTAATGTTTCCCGCACATGCCGCAGCGCGACCTCTTCGCCGACTTTGCGCGGATGCGCCGGGAGATGGACCAGCTGATGGGCGATCCCTGGAGCCGCAGCCGCTACGTGAGCCGTCGGGCGTCCGGCTTCTCGCCGAACGTCGACGTCTACTACGTCGACGATCCGCAGCGCGCGGTCGTCAAGGTCGACCTCGCCGGGGTCGACCTCGGCGAGATCGGGATCGAGGTCTCCGGCCGGCAGCTGGCGATCGTCGGCCGCCGCGCCCTGCAGGAGACCGAGGGCCGCGTCTACCAGCAGATCGAGATCCCCTCCGGCCCCTTCCGCCGCGTGGTCGAGCTGCAGGTCGAGGTCGACGGCAACCGCTCCGTCGCCAACTACGAAGACGGCCTGCTGACGATCGAGCTGCCGCTGCGCGACCCGCGGGAAACCACCCACCGAGTGCCGATCGAGAGACCGTGATGGAGGGCTCACCGACCCTCGAGGTCGTCGAAGCGCCGCTCGACGCCGATGGCTCGCTGCGCGGGGGCTCGCTGCCCCTGCCGGAAGCGCTGCCGGTCCTGCCGCTGCGCGACTCGGTCGCCTTCCCGGACACGATCACCCCGCTCGCGGTCGGCCAGCCGCGCTCGATCAAGCTCGTCGACGACGTCCTCGGCGGCAACCGGATGCTGGTGATGGTCGCCTCGCGCGACCCCGAG